>CAXMLR010000033.1:0-5873 GCA_964194275.1 uncultured Solirubrobacterales bacterium | reverse complement strand
TTCGACATCGACGCCAACGGGATCCTCAACGTTTCGGCCAAGGACCTTGGCACGGGCAAGGAGCAGAAGATCGAGATCCGCGCCGGTTCAGGTCTGTCGGAGGACGAGATCAAGCGAATGGTCACCGACGCCGAGTCACACGCCGATGAGGACAAGCGGCTGCGCGAGCTCGCGGAGGCCCGGAATAACGGCGAGAATGCCGCCTACCAGGCCGAGCGCCAGCTCAAGGACCTCGGTGAGACGGTCGACGCCTCCTCCAAGGAGGAGATCGAGGCCGCGATCAAGGAAGTGCGTGATGCACTGGGCTCCGAGGACGCGGCTGAGATCAACGCCAAGACCGAGGCGCTGCAGGCGTCCTTCCACAAGGTCTCCGAGGCCATGTACCAGCGGGCCCAGGAGCAGCAGGCCGCCGGCTCGACCGACGGTGCCCCCACCGGCGGCGCCGCGAGCAACGGTGCCACCGAGGAGGACGTGGTTGACGCTGAGGTTGTCGATGAAGGTAAGAAGTAGATGGGGTCTGAACACGAGACTCGGGTTGCGGGGGCCGGTCCTGGAAGCTCCGGGGCCGCCCCTGTGGACGAGGCCGCTTCGCGATTGGCCTCGTCGGCCGCAGCGTCCCCAGAGGCGCCAGACGTCGATGACCCGCAGGCCGAGACCGCGCCTCAGGTGCAGGAGCCGCCGCAGCCGCCGGACGAGGCGGCTCAGCAGCCCGAACCGGACGTTCTCGCTGGAGAGCCGGAGGCTCCGGATGCGCCGGCCAGTCCGGAGGATCAGCTGAGCGCGAAGGCGGCGAAGGCCGACGAGTATCTGGAGCTGGCCAAGCGCACCAAGGCTGACTTCGAGAACTACCGCAAGCGGGCGACGCGGGAAATCGCGGCGGCCCAGGAGCGCGGCATCGCCAAGCTGGCCAAGGAGCTGCTGCCCGGGGTCGACGACCTCGACCGGGCGCTCGAGGCCGCCGAGCGGAGCGCCGTGGCGCAGGAGCAGGCCGGCAACGGCGCGGGCGCCGGCGAGCGGGAATCGCAACTCGTTTCGGGCATCAAGCTGGTCCACGCCGACGTGATCGCTGGGCTGGCCCGGGTGGGGATCGAGCGGTTCTCGCCTGAGGGCGAACGCTTCGATCCGCAGCATCACGAGGCCGTGGCCCAGCAACCGGTGGAAGGCACCGAACCCGGCACGATCGTCGAGGTCTACCAGCGTGGTTATCGGCTCGGCGAGACCGTGCTGCGTCCCGCGCGGGTAGTCGTCGCGCAATAGGCCTGGTGAGGACAGATGGCTGAGCGACCCGACTACTACAAGACCCTCGGGGTGGGCAAGAACGCCTCCGAGGCGGAGATCAAGAAGGCCTACCGCAAGCTTGCGCGCCAGTACCACCCGGATCGCAACCCCGGGAACAAGCAGGCGGAGGCGCGTTTCAAGGAGATCTCGCAGGCCCACGACGTTCTCTCCGATGCCGAGAAGCGCAAGGCGTATGACCGCGGCACCGGGCCGTTCGGCTCGTTCAACATGCCGGGCGGGTTCGATCCGGGCGCGTTCGGCGGCGGATTCAGCGACATCCTCTCGAATCTGTTCGGAGGCGGGAGCGGCCCGGGAGAAGCCGGCCGCCCCGGCGGAGTGCGCGGCGGCCGGGCCAGGGAGGCACACGGGCGAGACCTCGAGACTGAGGTCTCCCTGGCGTTTGACCAGGCCGTGAACGGGACGCAGGTCCCGCTGGCCGTTCCGACCTCGCAGCCGTGCGAGACATGCCACGGCAGCGGCGCCAGGCCCGGCACCAGCCCCAAGGTCTGTCCGGTGTGCAACGGACGGGGCGTCGAATCTGAGAGCCAAGGCATCTTCTCCATCTCGCAGCCGTGCTCGAACTGTCACGGCTCGGGAACCGTGATCGAGGATCCGTGCCCCACCTGCAGTGGCTCTGGCGCTCAGCGGAGCATCCGGCGCCTGCGGGTCAACATCCCCGCCGGCGTGCGCGACGGCAGTCGCATCCGGCTGGCCGGCAAGGGCGAGCCGGGACTGCGAGGCGCCCCGCCCGGGAATCTGTACGTGATCACGCGGGTGAGCGAGTCGCCGGTGTTCAAGCGCTCAGGTGACAACTTGGAGGTCGAGGTGCCGTTGACCATTCCGGAGGCGATCCGGGGAGCGGTGATCGAGGTGCCGACGCTGAACGGGTCGAAGCGGCTTCGAGTTCCGCGTGGGACCAAGCACGGCACGGTCCAGCGCTTGCGCGGGGAAGGCTCGCCACGCCTGGGCGGCAAAGGCCGCGGCGACATCCATTACCGCTTCGTGATCGACGTACCCTCGTCACTTTCGCCCGAGCAGACCGAGGCGGTTGACAAGCTCTCCGAGGTGATGAATGGTGATCCTCGCGCCGGGCTGTTCTCTGCCCCCACCGCCGGCACCGCGCAGGCGGACGCGGCGGGTGCTCAGAAATGACGTCCGAGCGCCGGATCAGGACGACCGTACGGAGGGTGAGCACGACTCGGGTCGAGGTTTCCTCTGAGCGCGGCGTGTTCATGATCTCGGTCGCCGCCGAGTTGGCCGAGATGCATCCCCAGACGCTGCGCATGTACGAGGCCCGCGGCCTGATCGAGCCCAAGCGCTCGGCCAAGGGGACCCGGCTGTACTCACACCAGGACGTCGATCGCCTTCGCCGCATCCAGGCGATGACGGCTGAGCTGGGCATGAATCTGGCCGGCGTCGAGCGCGTGTTCGAGCTCGAGGAAGAGCTCAGGTTGATGTCACGCAAGGTGGCGGCGCTGGAGAAGCGCGCCCTCGCGCTCAAGGGCGAGGTTGAGCGGCTCGAGGCCCTGCGCCGCGAGCTCCGGGCCGAAATCGTGCCCTACACCCGAGGCGGCGCTCTCGTGCGCCGGGCCGACGCACAGCGCTTTCTGGTTCCGGTGGAACGTCCACCGCGCTGAGCGGCCGGCGAGCTGAACGCGCCAGCTGCCGGCGCCCCGGGCGCGCCGATCCAAGAGCAGACCGGGCCCCAGCGGATCCGGCTCCTGGGCTGACGCTCAGCGGGTTTCCGTCCGAGCGCGCTGTGCGAAGATCGTCCCGGATGCGCTCGATCCTGCTTGTCCTCGGCGTGGTGGCCGGATTGCTTGTCCCTGCCGCGGGCGCCAGTGCGGCTTCTGCCGGGACATCGCATCCGGCGACCGCGCCCGCGCCGCGCTCCGCCTCGCTCCAGATCGTGGTTCCGCTCCTCGTCGACGACGTCGGGCTCGAACGCTTCGCCCGTCAGGTCTCGACGCCCGGGTCGCCCGCTTATGGGGCTTATCAGCCGATCTCCGTCCTGGCCCGGCGGTTCGGAGCCCGGCCGTCGGTCCGCGCCCGGGTCCTCCGCTATCTCCGTGCGGTGGGGGCGTGGTCGGCGAGGATCAACCCGACCGGGATGTTCGCCGAGGCGACGATCACAGTGGCGGCCGCAGAGCGGGCGTTCGCCACGCCGCTGCGGCGCTTTCGGGCTCCCGGTGGCGCGACGTTCATCGCACCGCAGGTGCGCGGAGTAGCGAGTGCGGCCGGCGTACGACTGCCGTCAGCGCTGCGCGGCGTCGCGAGCGGGATCGTCGGGCTTGACACACGGCCGCTGGCCGCCCGGCCTCCGCCCGCCCGAGGCCGCTATCCGAAGCCGCCGCGAGCCCGCGCCGCGGCTGGGCCGCCGGCCTCTGGGTACCTTCCGCTGACCGGTACCCCCTCGGGCTGCGCAGCGGGGTTGGCCAGCGGCGGCTTCACCCCGAACCAGTATCTGAGCGCGTACAACTTCACCCGGCTGCGCCAGGCTGGGCTCGCCGGCCAGGGGGAGCGGGTGGCCCTGATCGAGATTGACGGATTCAAGTACTCCGACATCGCCGCCTTCGCCCAGTGCTTCAACCTCGCCATCCCCCGGCTGAGCACATTCTATGTCGGCTCCAACCGGGCACTGCCCCCGGGGGGAGAGACGACGCTGGACCTGGAGGTGCTCGACGCCGTCGCTCCGCGGCTGGACTCGATCGAGATCTACGAGAACTCCGGGAATGCCTCCGACGTGACCAAGTCGCTGGTTCTGCCGCTGATCGCTCCGGGAGCCAAACCGCAGATCGTCTCGGTCTCGCTGGGGCTGTGCGAGCCCTACATGCGCGCGGCGTTCGGGCTCTCCGGGATCAGGGCAGTCGAGCGCGACGTGGAGCTTGCGGCGGCGACGGGGATCACGCTCGTGGCCTCCAGCGGCGACCACGGCTCGGCCGCCTGCGTGGACGGACATGGCCACTTGGTCGACCAAGCGGCGGTCAGCTATCCCGCGTCCTCGCCCTGGATCACCTCGGTCGGAGGTACCAACCTGGTGCTCTCCCCGAGCAACACGATCGCGCAGGAGCCGGTCTGGAACGACACACCGATTCAGCTGGCGGCGGGCGGCGGCGGATTCAGCGACGTGTTCGGGCGCCCGTCCTACCAAGCGCCCGTGGTCTGGGTGAATCGCCGCGCGGTGCCGGATGTCGCGATGCTGGCCGACGTCGCGCCGGGCTACGCCGTGTACTGCACGGCAGCCGCGGATCCAAACTGCGCCAGCGCCAGTCCGTGGCACACGGTCGGCGGCACCAGCGCCGCCGCGCCGCTATTCGCCGGCGGGGCAGCCCTTGTCAACCAGGATCTGCATCGCCAGGAGCGCGAGTTCCTCGGCTTCGTCAATCCTCTGCTCTACGCGATCGGTAGCTCAGCGCTGAGCTCCAGCGTGTTCTCGGACGTCACCTCGATCGGCAATGACGTTGGCCCATACATCCCGGGTGGTAACGGACAGCCCTTGGGCTGCTGCAGCGCCACGGCTGGCTTCGACGAGGCGTCGGGGTGGGGCAGCGTCAATCTGGCCGCCCTCGACGGGGTGGCGCAACGGGTGCTCCCCACCTACGGCGACGTGTCCGTGGCAATTCCCCGGGGCCAGCAGCCAATTCGAAACCGCGCCCTACAGGTGAGACTGCACTGCTCGGATGTCTGCGCCGCATACAGCTTCGGCATCGTGTCGCTCGGCTCGGGCAGCGATTTCACGATCCGCTCGCGCCGGTATCGGCTCGGCCGTCAGGCGAGCCGGACGGTGCCGTTGGGTTTTTCACGCCCGCAGCTGCGGAGACTGCGCTCGGCGCTCGGCCGCCGCCGGATCGAGGCTGAGGTGTTCGCCGTGGCGCTCGACGCCAGAGGCCAGATCGCCAAGGTCACGGCCGGCCGGACGATTGCCATCCGCGGTTAGCCGTCAAACCGTCTTTCCGTGTCCGGGCCGCTAACGGACCCTTGGTCAGCGTGTGATAATCTTAGTCATCAAGACTGAGATTTAGACATTGCGATACAGAGGCACCCAGATGCAACCAGACAGATTTACCATCAAGTCTCAGGAGGCGCTCCAAGCCGCGGGACGGCTGGCCGAGCAACGCCGCAATCCCCAGACCACGCCGGAGCATCTGCTGGCCGTGCTGCTGGAGCAGGACGTCGGCGTTGTGGCTCCGATCCTGCGCAAGCTGGGTCTTGAACTGGGAGCGATTCGCCAGGCGCTCGGGCCCGGCCTTGAGGCGCTCCCGACCCTGAGCGGTGCACCCGAGTCGGCAGGGGGCTCGACTGAGCTCACCCAGGTTCTGCGCGCAGCCGAGAACGAGATGCGCGAGCTGGGCGACGAATATCTCTCGACCGAGCACCTGATGCTGGCCATCGCCGCGCATCCCGGACCGGCGGGTGACGCACTGCGCAGCCACGGCGCAACCAAGGAGCAGCTGCTGCAAGCGCTCAATGACGTCCGCGGAAGCCATCGGGTCACCGACCAGAGCCCGGAGGACAAGTTTCAGGCGGTCGAGCGCTTCGCTCGCGACCTGACCGAGGCGGCTGCCCAGGGCAAGCTCGACCCGGTGATCGGCCGT
>CAXMLR010000032.1:0-1973 GCA_964194275.1 uncultured Solirubrobacterales bacterium | reverse complement strand
GACAGCCCCAGTAGCGCTGCCGTGAGACGAGCCAGTCACGCAGCCGGAAATTGACCGAGGCATGACCGCGCTCCTCGCGGTCGAGCCAGGCGACAATCGACGCGTAGGCCTCGCGATTGTGCATCCCGTCGAACTCGCCCGAGTTGACCATCGGACCGTCACCCGTGTACGGCAGTTCGTCGCCGTCGGAGCCGATCACTCGACGCACCGGCAGGCCGAAGGCACGCGCAAATGCATGGTCGCGCTCGTCGTGCGCCGGCACGGCCATGATCGCCCCGGTCCCGTACTCCATCAGCACGTAGTCGGCGACGTACATCGGCAGTTGCTCGCCGTTGACCGGGTTGGTCACGGTCCGGCTGAGCGCCACGCCCGTCTTCGGCTTCTCAGCGGCGCCGCGCGCCTCGACAGACTCACTCATCGTGCGGTTGACGTATTCGTGGACCTCCTGCTCGTGATCGGTTCCGAGCGCGAGCCGGAATACGTCCGGATGCTCAGGGGCCATGACGAAGAACGTCGCGCCGAACAGCGTGTCCGGCCGGGTAGTGAACACGGGATAGTCGATCCCGAGCTCCTCGCAGCGGAATGTGACCTCGGCACCGGCGCTGCGGCCGATCCAGTTGCGCTGCATGGCCTTCACGTGTTCCGGCCAGCTGATCGTGTCGAGGTCGTCAAGCAGGCGCTGGGCATAGTCGGTGATCCGAAAGAACCACTGCTCGAGCTGGCGCAGCTCCACCTCGGCCCCGCAGCGTTCGCAACGCCCATCGATCACCTGCTCGTTGGCGAGCACTGTGGCGTCGTTGGGACACCATTTGACGGCTGCCTCTTTGCGATAGGCCAGCTTCCGCTTCAGCAGCTGCAGGAAGATCCACTGCGTCCAGCGGTAGTAGGTCGGCTCGTGCGTGGCGATCTCTCGTGACCAGTCAATCGAGATCCCCCACGAGCGAAATTCCCGCTGAAACGCTGCGATCGACTCATCGATCGACTGCCGCGGATGCACACCGGTGCGGATGGCGTGATTCTCGGCCGGCAGGCCGAACGCGTCGTAGCCCATCGGGTGCAGCACCTCGCGCCCGGTACGGCGGTGAAAATGGGCGATCGCATCGCCGAGGGCGTAGTTCTTCAGATGCCCGATGTGAGGCTCGCCGCTCGGGTAGGGCAGCATCTCCAGGACGTAGGACTTCGGCGCGCCGAGGCCGTGACGATGGCTGGTGTCCGGATCATTGCTGACCTCCCACGTGCGCTCATCAGCCCACACCTGCTGCCACTTGGGCTCAATCTGCTTCGGGTCATATCGTCGGTCGGCCATGCTGTTACATGAGGTTACTTACGAGTTCTCCCTGCCGAGCGGCGGTGGCTTTCTTGCGGGGCGAAGATCACCGGCGTCTACCATCCGCTCGTGGCTGATCACGCAGAATCCCCACCCAGCGTCGCTTCAGCGGCCGATCGCGTCGGGTCGATCGTGGCCGCCGCGGAGGCAGCGGCGGACCGCATCCGGGCGGAAGCGGAGCGCCGGATGCGAGATCGCATCGCCGAGGCCGACCGGGCGGCTGAGCACCGGGTCAAGGCTGCCGAGGACGAGGCGGCGGCGATCATCAACGCCGCGCGTACGGAGGCGACGCAGCTCGTGCATAGCGGCCGCGCCGAGGGCGAGGAGGTCAAGACGACGGCGACCAGCCAGGCGCTGACCATCGTCGCCAGGGCTCAGGACAATGCCGAGACCACGCTGGCCGAGGCCAACGCCGAGGCGACCAGGGCGCTCGAGCAGGCCGAAGAGCGATCCCGTGAATTGCTGCGCGACGCACGCAGCGCCGCCAGCGATGTCCGAACCGAGGGACTGGAGCTCGCCGGCAACCTGCGTGAGATGGGCGATTCGATGCGCTCGAATGCCGAGCGTCTGTTGCGTGACGTGCAGATGATCCACTCGCGGATGGTGGCGGAGATCGATCGCGCCGACGGAGGCGCCGGCGCCTCCG
>CAXMLR010000031.1:0-2663 GCA_964194275.1 uncultured Solirubrobacterales bacterium | reverse complement strand
GAGGCCCCGTTCCGGTGGCGCTCCCGCCCCGCGACGCCCGCCGCAAACGCCCGCCGGCGCTGTCATTCCTGCTTCGGCTGGAGACGCTCCGCCGCGTCGCTCGTGTCGTCTCGCTCCTGGCACTCGACTACCTCGGGGTCGCCGGCGCGCTGCTGACCGCGCTGGGACTCAAGCTGGCCTTCCGGGACCAGTTCGATCTGGGAACGGCCTGGCACGAGACCAAGCCGTGGATGGCGTTCGCCTACCTGGTCACCGTGCTGATGTTCGCCCGAGCTGACCTCTACGCGGACCGCCCCCGCCGCCCCGGCCTCGGACGGATCATCGGAGCGCTGTTCCAGACCATGGTGATCGCGCTCGTGTTCGCCCTGGCCACCGGCAGCCACTTCTCGAGCTACTTCATCTTCTATGGATCGCTGGTGTTCGGCACGATCTACATCGGCGCGCTCCGGGAGCTGCACCTGCGGATCACCGGCTGGCTGCTGGAGCAGGCCGGCTACCAGCGCCGGGCGCTGCTGGTGGGCTCCGGCAAGCACATCGAGGCAGTCGCCCACGCCCTGGCCGACCGCGCGAAGACGCGTGTGGTCCTGGTCGGCTACGTGTCGCTGACGCCACGTCCCCAGAACGGCCTGCGCTCCCTCGGCCAGCTGGAGGATCTGTCGGAGATCCTCGCCACCGAACGGGTTCAGGAGGTCATCATCGCCGACCCGGACTTCCCCCAGGAGTCGGCGGTGGAGCTGGTTGACCTCTGTCACCGCCGCGGCGTCACGGTCCATGTAGCCCCCTCGACGATGGAGATCCTGATCGACCGGGCGGAGTTTGTACCGGGACAGACCGTGCCGCTGTTCACGCTGCGCCCGCCGGTGTTCGAGGGAATCGACTACGCCCTCAAGCGGGGATTCGATCTGGTCCTCTCGACTTTCGGGCTGATCGTGCTCTCGCCGATCCTGCTGGCGATCGCCCTGTCGGTGAGGCTGAGCTCTCGTGGCCCGGTGATCTACCGCTCGGTACGCCCGGGCATGGCCGGCAAGCCGTTCTCCTGTTTCAAGTTCCGCACCATGCGCGAGCACGCGGATCAGATCCAGGCCGACCTCGAGCCGCTCAACGAGAAGACGGGGGCGCTGTTCAAGATTCGCCACGACCCGCGCCTGACCAAGATCGGCCGCATCCTGCGTCGCTTCTCGCTCGATGAGTTGCCGCAGCTCGTCAACGTGGTCCGAGGTGAGATGTCGCTCGTCGGACCCCGACCGCTGCCGATGCGTGACTTCGAGCGACTCGAGGAATGGCACAAGAAGCGCTACCTGGTGCTGCCCGGCATCACCGGCCTGTGGCAGGTTTCCGGGCGCTCGGAGCTCGACTTCGACGACCTCGTCCGACTTGACTTCCTTTACCTCGAGCGGTGGTCGATGTTCCTGGACCTGTCGATCTTGCTGAAGACGATTCCCGCGGTGTTCAGCCGGCGGGGGGCGTTCTAGCCCGGGATTGGCCCGGGCTCCGCCGGAGCCTCTGCGGTTCATCGATCGCCTCCCCGACGCCCCGGCTCGCGCGCCGCTAGGCTCCCACGCCGATGCCGCCGACCGATCGCTTTGTCATCAGCTTCGCCGCCGAGCCGCCGCAGGAGGGGATTCCCTATGGGCGCTGGGCGGACACGCTGCGCGAGTATTTCCTGAGCGCCTGCCGCGAAATCGACACCGCCGGTGAAGAGATCGGCGAGGCGGGCGACGTGGCCTGGTTTCCGGATCGCTCGTACGCCGGACGCACCTATGTCCCCGCCATCGCGCGGACCAGCGAGAACCTCGAGCTGTTCGGCTTTGTCTCCTTCACCGAGGGTTCGGGCGGCCCGGCCGACTTCGAGGCCCGGGCGGACTACACCTCAGAGCTGGCCGAGGAGAACCCGGACTGGAAGCTCGATCTCAACGATGATGTGATCGCCGGATGGCGCGGCGAGGACGGCAAGACCGCGGATATGACGCTCGTGTGGGGCGTCCCCCTGATAGCGGGCGGAGCCACGGTCACCGCCGAGTTGGCGAACCTGGCGGTCGATCAGTGCCACCTGGTCGATGAGCGGTTCACGCTGATCGCGCCGGACAACTACCGCGGCGACTACATCGAGGTCAAGCTGTGGGGCAAGCGCGGCGACGAGCTGGCGGTCGAGTCGCTGTACGTCGACGATGACGACGAAGACGAACCGGTAGAGGCGGGCGAGGCCGAAAGCGCCTAGGGCGTCGGCTCGCCGGCTCCGGCCGGGGCCGGCTCACCCGGCCCGCTCGGCGCCGGGCGTGCCGCTCCGGTGAGCGCCGCCGGCAAGCGCGTGGCGACCTCCTCGCGAGTCAGCGGGAAATGGCATGCCGCGCGCGTGCCGTTCCCTTTGTCCTCGAGCGGGGGCGTCTGCTGAGAGCAGATCTCCTGGGCCTTGGGACAGCGGGTGTGAAAGCGGCACGCCCGCGGCGGGTTCGCCGGGCTGGGGACATCGCCTGAAAGCAGCGCGCGCTCGCGGCGCCCGCCCGCGGGGTCCGGCACCGGTACCGCCGAGAGCAGAGCCCCGGTGTACGGGTGGCGGGGATAGCTGTAGAGGGCGTCGCTCGCCGCGACCTCGACCAGCGAGCCGAGGTACATCACGGCAACCCGGTCGCACATGTGGCGCACCACCGAGAGGTCGTGGGCGA
>CAXMLR010000030.1:0-2108 GCA_964194275.1 uncultured Solirubrobacterales bacterium | reverse complement strand
GTCCAGCGCGCCCATCGTCTCCTCGAGCGGCGTTTCCGGGTCGAACCGGTGCGAATAGAAGATGTCGACGTACTCGAGGCGCATTCGCTTCAGGCTCTGATCGAGGCTGCCCAGGACGTACTTGCGTGACCCCCACTCCCCATAGGGTCCCGCCCACATGTCGTAGCCCGCCTTGGTGGAGATCACCAGCTCGTCCCGGTAGCGGCAAAAGTCCTCGTCGAAGATCCGTCCGAAGTTGATCTCGGCGCTGCCGTACGGCGGCCCGTAGTTGTTGGCCAGGTCGAAGTGGGTGATCCCCAGATCGAAAGCACGGCGGAGGATCGCGCGGCTGTTGGCGAGCGGGAAGTCGTCGCCGAAGTTCTGCCACAGGCCCAGGGAGATCGCCGGCAGCTTCAGCCCGCTGCGAGCGCAGCGACGGTAAGGGATCTCGTCGTAGCGGGTCGGATGCGGGACGTACACGTCGAGGCCGAGCTTGGGATCGAAGGGCACAGTCCGAGTATCTCACGCCCGTCCCGCTTCGCCGAACGGCGAACCTGGCGGGGCTCGGTTTGGCCATCGGGATAGTGACCTAATCCCGGGGTATGGCTTACGCTTCGCGCTCACGCCTCGGGGAACGCCGAGGCCGGCCCTCGTACGCGTCGATGCCGCCGACGGCGCACAAAGGAAGGAACGACAGAACGCATGCCTCGCATCCGCCAGCAGAACGTCCTCGCGGCCCAGTGGGCCCCTAACGGAGGCGCCCTGGGCGCGCCCGACCTGACGGTCCCGGATAACCAGGTCTTCGCGTCCAACGTCTTCAGCCCTGCGATCCAGCGCCAGCGGCTGCCCAAGGACGTCTTTCGCCGCCTGCAGGTCACGCTCGCGCGCGGAGAGGCACTCGACACTTCGCTCGCCGACGCGGTCGCGCTGGCGATGAAGGAGTGGGCGCTGGAGAAGGGCGCGACGCACTACACGCACTGGTTTCAGCCGCTGACCGGGATGACGGCCGAGAAGCACGACAGTTTCTACAACCCGACCGGCGAGGGCACGGCACTGGCCGAGTTCTCCGGCAAGGAGCTGATCCAGGGCGAGCCCGACGCCTCGAGCTTCCCCACCGGCGGCATCCGCGCGACGTTCGAGGCCCGCGGCTACACGGCGTGGGATCCGACCAGCCCGGCGTTCCTGCTCGAGAACCCCAACGGGGCGCTGCTGTGCATCCCGACCGCGTTCGCGTCCTGGACCGGCGAGGCGCTCGACCACAAGATTCCTCTGCTGCGCTCGATGGACGCGCTGTCCAAGTCCGCGATCCGCGCGCTCAAGCTGTTCGGCAACAGTTCGGCCCAGCGTGTGTTCACGACGGTCGGACCGGAGCAGGAGTACTTCCTGATCGACGAGCAGTATTACTTCGAGCGCCCCGACCTGATCACCACCGGCCGGACGCTGTTCGGCGCCAAGCCGCCCAAGGGTCACGAGCTCGACGACCACTACTTCGGCTCGATCCCTGAGCGGATCCTCGCCTACATGCTGGAGACCGAGCGTGAGCTGGCCAAGCTCGGCGTGCCCGTGAAGACGCGCCACAACGAGGTGGCGCCGAACCAGTACGAGCTCGCCCCCGTATTCGAGAACTCCAACGTCGGTTCTGACCACCAGCAGCTGGTGATGCAGGTCATGCAGAACGTCGCGCGCCGCTACGGGCTCGTCTGTCTGCTGCACGAGAAGCCGTTCGCCGGCGTCAACGGGTCCGGAAAGCACAACAACTGGTCGATGGGCACCGACGGCGGCGAGAACCTGCTGGAGCCAGGCGACACCCCGCACGAGAACCTTCAGTTCCTGTTCTTCTGCGCGGCCGTGATCGGAGCCGTCAACCGCCACCAGGGCCTCCTGCGCGCATCGATCGCCTCGCCGGGCCAGGATCACCGGCTGGGAGCCAACGAGGCCCCGCCGGCGATCATCTCGATCTTTCTCGGGTCACAGCTCGAGGCGGTGTTCGGCGCGATCGAGCGCGGGGAGGCGGGCGAGTCGACGCCGGAGTCGTTCCTCGGCCTGGGCACTCCGGTGCTGCCGCCGTTGCCGATGCACGGCGGCGATCGCAACCGCACCAGCCCGTTCGCCTTCACCGGCAACAAGTT
>CAXMLR010000029.1:0-3916 GCA_964194275.1 uncultured Solirubrobacterales bacterium | reverse complement strand
GCTACCAGACTGCGCCACTCCCCGTGGTCAAGCGATCATATCCCTGGTCGCGAAGCTCCGAAGTCCGCCTCCCCGCGGCAATTCGCTGATCCGTTGGTGGGGTGGCTGCGTAGGAGGTGTCAGGTGCGGTGAGGATCCTTGCCCTGATCACCCCAAGCGAACCCTTCTTGTTCAAAACACCCGCCAGCAACCGCCGCGATCTCGCCAGTCTGGCTGACGAGGATCTGATGGACCTCGTCAACGAGGGGGAGGCGCGCGCCTTCGAGGTGATCTTCGACCGCCACAGCGGGCCCGCCTTCTCGCTGGCCTATCGGATGTGCGGTCGCCGGGCGATGGCCGAGGACGTCGTCCAGGAGGCATTCCTGTCGCTGTGGCGCAGCGGCGCTCGCTACGACCGGCGTCGGGGCAGCGTTCGGAACTGGGTGCTGGGAGTGGTGCACAACCGTGCGATTGACGCCTTCCGGCGCGGAGTTGTCCGCGAAAGTCGCAATGTCAGCGACGACGGTCTCGCCGAGCAGCTGCCAGCCGCGGAGCGGACGGAGACTGAGGTCGCTCGGCGCGATGAGGCCACGCACGTGCGGGGCGCGCTGGGCAAGCTTCCGGCTGAGCAGCGCCAAGTCATCGAGCTAGCATATTTTGGAGGCTTCACGCACACCGAAATCGCTGACATGCTGGCGCTGCCGGCAGGAACCGTGAAGGGCCGTATGCGATTGGGACTGACCAAGATGCGGATCGCGCTTGGCGATCCGGCGGGATTCATGGTATGACCAACGACGATCAGATGACAGAGCACCGGGATTGTGGCGCGGACGCCGCGGCGTATGTGCTGGGCGCACTCGAGACCGCGGAAGCCGACGCGTTCCGGGAACACCTCGCCACCTGCGTCGTCTGCCGCGACGAGGTGAGCTCGTTCGGCGCGGTCGTCGACGTGCTGCCCATGGCCGTGCCGCTACAACGCGTGCCGCGCTCGCTCAAGCGCCGCGTGATGGACGACGTGCGCGCAGAGTGCCGACCGGCGAAGCCCGCGCGGGCGCGACGGCTATCCGGCTGGATCGCTGTGTTGCCGCGGCCGGCGCTGGCCGCCGCTGCGACCGCGATGGCGGTGATCGTTGCCTTCGGTGGTGTCCTGCTCGGTTCCGGTGGCGGCTCCACCGGTGCAGCGCGCACGTACCACGCCAGCGTGGCCTGGAAGAGCGCGAAGGCCGTGCTGAGTGTTCAGGGAAATCGTGGAGAGCTGGTCGTGCAGCGGATGCCACTGCCTCCGACCGGTCAGGTGTACGAGGTGTGGCTCAAGCGAGGCTCGCATCAGCCGACGCCGACCGCCGTCCTGTTCAGTCCCACCGCCGCCGGTTCCGGCACGGTCGACGTTCCGGGCAACCTGCACGGAGTCACTCAGGTGATGGTCACTCCCGAGCCCGCCGGTGGTAGCAAGACGCCGACGCACCCACCGGTGCTCGTCGCGAATCTGACCTAGCAGCCCTGCGGACCAAGCCTCAGGGAACCTTGGGTGCGGCCTCGTCGGCTTGCCACGGACGAGACTGGACCAGCCACAGGATCCCCCCCGCGAGCAACACCGCGCAGAGGATCCAACCGAGCGCGGTGGTCCCAACGCCGACGTACTTCAGACCCGACGCGAAGATCACGAACGCGATCACCGGCCGGATGTAGCGGTCCGGAACGCTCGAGGAGAGCAGAGATCCAATTAGCACCGCCGGCACGCTGCCGATGATCAACGACCCCGTGACGCCGATCTGCACGTGGCCGAAGGCCAGCGCCCCGAGCGCAGCGGCGAGCGTCAGCGGCACCGCCTGGGTGAGGTCGGTGCCGACGAGCTGCTTGGCCCCGAGCATCGGGTAGACGAACAGCATCAGGATGATCATCAGGGAACCGGAACCGACAGAGGTCAACCCAACGATGACCCCGCCGACCACGCCGATCGCGACCGTGAGCGCCGGCCGCGGGATGACGTCGGCCACCGCCGCGGTCCGCTTGTGACCCTTGCGCCGGTCGAGCATGAACCGCAGAACCATGGCCGCGGCACCGGCCAGCAGCGCCGACCCGAGCGCGACCTCGATGTTCTGCTGCGCGCTCTTGGAATGGCCCATCAGGCGCAGCAGGTAGGCGCCGAGAAAGGCCGAGGGCACCGAGCCGATCACCATCCACTTGACCAGTCGTAGGTTGACGGTGCCCGCCCGGAGGTGAACCAGGGCGCCGAGCGGACGCATCAGCACCGCCGCGACCAGGTCGCTGGAGATCGCGGTTGAGGGCGTTACGCCGAACAACAGGATCAGCATCGGGGTCATCAGCGCGCCGCCGCCGGCGCCGGTCATTCCCACCAGCAACCCCACGATGGCGCTGCCCAGGACGATGTACGGATCAATGTGCACGGTCGCGGGTTTTAGCGCTGATCGGTTGGGCCTGCGGCGGACGGGTCAGTCAGGCTCTGCGGCCGCCACGGCGCGTCGCCGGTGGCTGGCTTTGTCATTTGACGTGGACATCGCGAGATCCACCAGCGCCTCGCTGACCTCCCGCGGGCGCTCGATCGGGCCCATGTGGCCCGTTCCTTCGAGCACCACCAACCGGTGGAGGTCGGGCAGCATCTCGGCGATCCGGCGAGCGTGCGAGGGCGGGGTCAGGCGATCCTTCTCGCCGGCCACCACAAGAGCGGGGACGGTCAATCGCTCCAGGGCGTGGTGGAGGCTCATCTCGGACATGGCGATCCCGACGTCGGCACGGACGTCGGGCGGACAGGCGACGAGCATCCGTTCATAGAACGCGACCTGCGCTGGCGTGGCATCCGGTCCAAACGCGGCGTAGCGGATCGCCGCGTGGCTGAACGGCGTCGAGAACCGCGGAAGCGGAGCGCGTGACCCGAGGAACCCGCGCACGGCGATGGTCTGGTTGAGCGCCTGGGCGATCCGGGGCACCGGAACCAGCAGCGACTCGGCGATCAGGTCGCCGACGCCGGTGTTTAGCAATGCAGCCGCGCTGACTCGCCGCGGGACCTCGTGGTGCTCAGCCCAGGCAGCGATCGACATGGCGCCCAGGGAATGTCCTGCCACGAGGGCGTGCTGGCCGTCGGCGACGGAGTCCTCCAGCACCGCCTCCAGATCCTCGCCGAAGCGCGCCAGCGCATAGTCGCCGCGGGCCGCCCGGCCGCTGGAACCGTGGCCACGAAGATCGACGGCCACGATGCGAAATTCGCGGGCCTGCAGTTCGCCGATCACCGCAGTCCAGTACGCAATCGTCTCGGTCCAACCGTGAAGCAGCACGATCGTCGGGCCCTCGAGCGGCCCGAAGTGTTCCACGTGGAGCTCGGTCCCGTCAGCCGAACGAACGGTCCACGGGCGGCCGGCAGCCGGGACGGACAAAATCTCGTTCTGTGGGTCGGCCGCGATCCGTCGCTTCAACCCTTGCTGGAGGGCCGCGGTTGCACCGAGGCCCAGCGCAAGCCCGGCGCCGGCACGCACGAGCACTCGTTGACGGGCGGACGCCATGCTTGGTCAATCCTACATTCACGTAGCCATACGGCGGCCGGGCTGGCCATAGGATTCGGGCGGATGCGGATCGGTTTACTGACAGGCGGCGGAGATTGTCCTGGCCTCAACGCGGTGATCCGCGGCGTGGTTCGCAAGGGCGTCGATGCTTACGGCGATGAGCTGTTGGGTTTCAAGGATGGGTGGCGCGGCGTCCTTGAGGACGCGTGCGAGCCGCTCAGCATCGAATCGACGCGCGGGATCTTGCCCCGCGGAGGGACGATCCTCGGGAGCTCGCGGACGAATCCGTACAAGCGCGAGGATGGCCTCACTCGCGTCCGGGAAACGCTCGGCCGCCGCCGGCTCGACGGCCTGATCGCCATCGGCGGCGAGGACACGCTCGGGGGCGCCCACCGGCCGCACCTGTCTCTTATACACAT
>CAXMLR010000028.1:0-11147 GCA_964194275.1 uncultured Solirubrobacterales bacterium | reverse complement strand
CGACCTCGACCGCACGGACCTGCTCCTGATCGTCGGGGCCAATCCCCTCGTCTCCCACGGGAGTGTGCTCACCGCGCCCCGGATCAAGGATTCCCTCCACGGCATCGTGAGCCGGGGTGGACGGGTGCTCGTCGTCGATCCGCGTCGCTCGGAGACTGCCCGCGCCTTCGAGCATATGTCGATCTGGCCCGACGCCGACGCGTGGCTGTTGCTCTCTTTGTTGCACGTCATCTTCGCGGACGGGCTCGAGGACATAGCGATGCTCGCGGAGCAAGCCAGTGGACTGGACACGCTGCGGCGGTTGGTCGACGGCCATCCGCCTGAGGCGACGGAGCCCCGCACAGGTGTCCCGGCGGCGGATGCTCGCCGGCTGGCGGTCGATCTCGCCCTGGCCGACCGGGCCGCGGTGTACGGACGAACCGGCTCCTGCCTGGGGCGGCACGGCACGCTGGTGTCGTTCCTGCTCGATGCGCTGAACGTGGTGACCGGGAATCTGGACCGGGAGGGTGGGGCCATCTTCGGTACCGGAGCGATTCAGCTTGAGGACCTGCTGCACCGGGTCGGAGCGGACAGTTACGGCAAAGTCCACTCGCGCATCGGAGGCTTTCCCGATGTCCTCGGCCAGCTGCCGGCTTCGGTGATGGCCAAGGAGATGACGACTCCGGGACCGGGCCAGATCCGGGCCTTGTTCGTGTCGGCGGGAAACCCGGTGCTGTCGGTGCCCAACGGAGAGGAGCTCGAGCGCGCCATCGAACAGCTCGAGCTCACCGTCGCGATCGACTTGTACGTAACTGACACCAGCCGGCACGCCGATTACATCCTGCCCGCAACGACGTTCCTGGAACGGGAGGATTTCCCGTCGGCATTCCTCACCTTCCACGCGACCCCGTTCGTGCAATGGACCGACGCTGTCCTGAAGCCTCGCGGGGAGGCGCGCCAGGAATGGCAGATCATCGACGACATCGCCCGCCGGATCGGAACCATCCCGGCGAGCACATGGCCGCTGCGGGCGCTGGGTCGGCTGAGCCTTCGAGTCTCGCCGCGGCGCTTGATCGACCTCGGCCTCCGACTCGGGCCACGCGGCGACCTGTTCGGGCTGCGCCGGAGCGGCCTCAGCATCGCAAGGCTGCGTCGGTACCCGCACGGTGTCCGCCTGGCCGACCGCCATCCCGTTGGCGTGCTGGGCAAGAAGCTCTTTCACGGCGACAAGCGGGTGCACCTTGGCGCGGCGGAGATCGTGGCGGAGGTTTCCGCCCTCGAGCGCGAGAACGGACATGACCCCGCGTTCCCGATGCGGTTGATCGGCCTGCGCGAGCTGCGCTCGCACAACTCCTGGATGCACAACGTGCCGAAGCTCATGCAAGGGGGACGGGTGCATGCCGCTCGCGTGCATCCCGACGACGCCGCCGCATCCGGGATCGAAGATGGGGCGCTGTGCCGAGTTCTGTCTCCCTCCGGCTCGATCGAGCTGGCGACGAAGGTGACCGACGAGGTCATGGTTGGAACCGTCGCGGTGCCGCACGGCTGGGGTCACCGAGGCGGCTGGCGGCAGGCGACCGCGGCCGGAGGCGCCAACGTCAACTTGCTCGCCTCGTCGGATCCCGCACAGCTCGAGCGTCTGGCCGGGATGGCATTGCTGAATGGGATCCCGGTGCGATTGGAAGCGGTGGCTCCTGGGGTCGAAAACCGCGCACTGCCCGGGGCCCCCGTTCGCCGGTCGGCGCCAAGTCCCGCCCCTACCGCCGCGCGCGGCCTCGCTTGCGCCGGCGACGCTCCGCCGGGCTGAGCTTGCGCGGCTTTGCCCGCTGCTTGGCCGCCGCCCGGCTGCCGGCGGTGGCGGCCTCGGCCGCCGCCCGGTGGCGGACGGGGGCGCGGCGGCGCGCGTCACGCCAGATGAACAGCGAGATCCCGACCAGTACGGCGATTGCGCCGACGCCGATCGCGATCGCGTTGGTCCCGCTGAGTCCGGAGCCGGTGGAGGGAGAACTCGAGGTGGGCAGGACCGGGGGCGCGGTGGCCGTCGTGGGCGCCTGACCCGTCGACGGCGGCACGCCGGGCGAGAATGGGGTGCCCGTTGCGCCGGCGCCCGGAATCGCCAGCGAGCCCGCGGCGCCGGCCGCAGCCGCACCCGCAGCGCCACCCGCAGCGCCGCCTGCACCCGCCGTACCCCCAGCCCGAGCTGCGCCCTTAGCCAGGTGACGACCGTTATTGCCGGCCGCGAGCGCCACCTCCGCCGGCGCCACGCACAGCGCAATCGCCGCGAGCACCACGGCCGAGCGCAAGACCAGGACCGAACGCCGTCCCATCACAGCGCTAACGCTCTGAAGAGAGCGGTTGCTCCATCGCCTTGGTGTCAGGCGGCTTGATGTAGGGCTGCTCAGGCTCCTCGTGCTCTTCGTGGTACACGCTCTCGGCGTTGACGGCCCAGATGTCGTGGTTCGAACCGAGCAGGATGTTGTCGACCGCGCGCATGGCGGTGAGCATCGAGTGGTCGGAGTTGTTGTACCGATGCAGCCCGTTGCGCCCGACCTGAATCAGGTTCGGCACGCCCTCGAGCCAGGTTCGGATCACCGCGATTCGGTCGGCGTATTCCGAGTCGTAGATCGGGTAGGCCTTGTGCACACGGACCGTGAAGCCGAACTTGATCTTCTGAGTCGTGACGAGACCGAGCTGCTTGATCTCGCGCGTGGCCAGCGCGACCAGGTCGTCGTCGCCCATGTTCCAGAGCTCGTCGCCCTCGAAGCAGAAGTACTCCATGCCGATCGAGCCGTCGGTCTCGTTGGGCACCATCCACGGGCTCCAGGAGCGGAAGTTCTGGATCCGCCCGACCGTCACCGTCGGCTCGTGGATATAGATCCAGTTGTCGGGGAACAGCTCTTCACCGTCGATCACCAGTAGAACAGTGAGGAAGTCCCGGTAGCGCAGCCCGCGGGCCGCGTCGCGGACCTCGCCCGGCGCGTCCGGTTCGGTGATCCCGACCGTGGTGCGCAGCGGCAGCGACGAGATGACATATGAGGGCGTCAGCGTCTCGCCGCCGGCGACCACCTCGGTCAGGCGTCCGGAGCCAGGATCGACCCGGAGCCGCGTGACCGGCGCGTTCATTCGCACCTCGCCACCGTGCGCGTGGATGTCGTCGCGCATCTGCTCCCACATCTGCCCCGGTCCGTAGCGGGGGTAGTTGAACTCGGAGATCAGCGACTTGATCTTGTTCCCTCGGTTGCCGAAGAAGGCGGACCGGGCGGCGCTGAAGAACGACAGGCCCTTGATCCGCTGGGCAGCCCATTCGGCGCGGATCTCATTGGTCGAGACGCCCCAGACCTTCTCGGTGTAGGACTTGAAGAAGTGATTGAACAGACGCCGTCCGAAGCGGTTGGTGACCCACTGCTCGAACGTGTCCTCACGTCCCTTGGGCTTGACCGCCGCCCATAGATACGACAGTCCACACAACATCAGCTCCCAGGGCCCGAGTTTCTTGATCACGTCCATCCCCTGCAGCGGATACTCGAGGAACTTGCTCCGCCAGTAGATCCGGGATTGGCGCGGACGCTTGAGGAATTCCTCCTTCATGATCTCGTGCCAGAGGTCGTCGACCTCCTTGACCTTGGTGAAGAAACGGTGGCCACCGAGATCGAATCGGTAGCCGTCACGGATCTCCGTCCGAGCGATACCACCGACCTGATCCGTGGACTCGAGCACGATCACCGATTTGCCCTGCTTGGCCAGCAGGTAGCCGGCGGTCAGGCCGGCGGGACCTCCGCCGAGTACGACGACGGGCCGCTCAGCCGTGATGTCGGAGCCCGTCCCGGGCGTGTCTGTGGAGGAAGTCTCGCTCATGTCCGGCCCTTCAGGCGACCTTTTTGTAGAGGACGGCGCTGTCGCCCACGCAGCAGGCACCGCGGTAATTGTGCGGAGCCACCCACACCTGCTGGAGACCCCGATCGGCCGCGAGAATCGCTCCCCACTGTGCAGAGCGCCGCCGCACGAGCTGTGTCCACGGCGCCTCCCAGCTCTTGGCGCCCTCCGTCAGCGGGCGCACGAACAGGATCTGCTGACCGGGCTTGAGACTAGCAACGAGGGGAGAAAGCGTGGCCTGCGGGTTGGCGTTGCGCAGCCGCGGCAGCGCGCGCACCCAGTTCATCGATTGTGGGTCGCTCGAGAGTCCGGTCACGTCGGCGAACCGCAAGCCTGAAGGCAGGTAGTACCAGGCGAGCGGGACCTGCTCGGGCTGGCCGACGACGATGAGATCGTCCTGATGCAGATACTGAGCCATCTCGCCGCTCAGGTCGCGCATGTCGCTCTTGTATTGAGGCGTGAACGACGACGGGTTGGCCCAGAAGACCACCGTCAGGGCGAGGGCGATCAACCCGACCCCCCGAGCTCGGGCGAGCCCCCACGCGGCGAGGAGCAGCAGGGCAGCCAGGATCGGCGCGAAGTAGCGGTACTGCCAGGCAGGAGAGAAGCGCGAGACGACCCATCCAAACGCGAGCGTGCCCGCCGGGAAGATCATCAGCGTCCACATGATCAGTCCTTCCCGCGAGCTCCGTCGCCCGCGCACCCACAGCGCCGCCAGGCCGATCGCGGCCCCGAGGACGAGTGCCGTCGTCGCTCGGTCTCCGCCCATCAGGTTGCGGGAGATCTGCACCGGGGCACCGAAGTTCGGCGCCGAGTCCCACGGAGATCCGGTGTGGGTGGCCTGGTAGAGCAGGGTCGGAACCCAGGGCAGGTAGATCACCGCCGCGGCCCCGAACGTGAGGATCGCGTCTCGTGACAATGCCCGCCGGTCGTCGCTGCTGAACCAGATCGGGATCAGCGCTAAGGCTGCCCCGACGCCGAAGAAGATCCCCCATGCGTGGGTGTAAAGCATCAGCGCCTGGCAGATCGTGAACAGGATCAGGTAGCGGCGCCTGCGGTAGATGAAGCCATGGATGAATCCGGCCGTGGCCAGCAGGCCCAACAGCGTCATCAGCGTGTACATGCGCGTCTCTTGGCTGTAGGCCGTGAGAAACGGATTGAATGCGAACAGGACGGCCACGATCAGCGCGGCGCGGATCCCGAAAAAGGTCCAGGCAACCCACGCGCCGATCGGCACGATCAGGACTCCGAACATCAGCGCCAGCGCGTGGGTTGCGCTTTCGCTTGAACCGGCGACGCTCATCCACACGTGCAGCAGGAGGTAGTAGAGCGGGGGCGAGCCGTCGTGGCGCAGGACGCCGGGAATCGCGGTCAGCGAGTGCGAGGAGATTCCCACCGATAGGGCTTCGTCCATCCAGAACTGCCCGCTCAGGTAGCGCGTGCGGAGGAACAGCGAAAGCAGCGTGAGCAAGGCCACGGCGCCTCCGACCGTGAGCCACCGCGGGTAGCGCGCGATCCACGACGGCGAGCGCAGGTCGAAGTCGGGGACGGCTCGGCGGGGTGGGGCGACGGTAGCCATCAGCGGATCAGGTTAGTGGGAGCAGTGCTCATAGACCCGGAAGGTCCGGGTGTGCGTCACAAGTTTGTAATGCGTGCTCGGCCAGCTGCTCAGCCGCGGCAGCAGATGCGCATGGCGCTGCGCTCGGTTCTGGAAGATGACGTTCGGGGGCGGCGGAGGGGGCGCCGAAGCCGAGACCGGAGACGCCTGAACCCGGAGCGTGTGCACCCCGAGATTCCAGGCCAGCATCGGCACCTGGAAGCCCTCGGTCATCACCGTCCCGCAGCGCAGTACCTTCGCGGGGCCGCCGAGCCGGCCGACCGCGCTCGCCATGTCCGCCCGCAGGCGGGCCTGGTAGGTAAGCGAACGATGCGTGCGCTGAATGTCGATCAGGTTGTTGGCGACGAAGTTGGGGAGCAGCAGAAACACGGCGAGGACAAGCGCCAACGCGCCCCAGCGCACGGTGGCCAGCGCGCCGTGGCCGGCCGAGCGCAGCGGCGCCACGTAGCGCGGCACGGCCCGTCCTAGCTCCAGCGCCAGCCACCCCCATCCCACCCCGCCGGCGATTTCGATCAGGGCGGCGCCAAGCACCAGATATCGGTTGTTTCCTGAGAACCCGATCTGCGTCATGATCGCCACCACGATCCACCACGCGGCGCCGAGCACGCCGGCGATGACGACCCCGACCTGCGCGCGCTCGCGAACGGTGGAGAGCGCCCAGCCGTCCCGCGCACGCTGTCCGCGCCACAGCAGGACCCCCGCCGCGCCGACCCCGAGGACGGTAAAGATCTTGATCCGCAGCAGCACGGTCGGCCAAGCGTGGTCGGCGAGCTCGGTGCAGAACGGGCACTTGGCGAAAGCTGGACTGTTCGAGCGTGGGTGCTGGGCTCGATTGACGCCCCGCAGGAAGTGCCCCGAGCCCCAGTACTCGGGCAGGAACCAGAAAACCGGGATCAGCACGAACAGAGCGGCGACGAGTTTCCGGGCCTCAGGGTCCTTCCACCACAACCACAGACCGTACGGGCCCCAGAACAGCCAGATCTCGGGACGATCGAGCGCGGCGAGGAAGCCGACGGCAAACGCCTGGCGGCGCTTTCCGTCGAGATGGCGGTCGATCGCAATCAGCACCAAAGCGGTCATTAGCCCTTCGGAATAACCCAGCCCGTTGTCGCTGATGAAACCCCCGGAGAAGGTCAGGCCGACTGCGGCGATCAAGCCGGCCAACAGTGCCGGCGCAAAGACGCTCAGCCCGTCAGTACCCGGGCGGCCTGCCGCATCGCCGCCGACCATCGCGCCCAGCTGACGCGTTAGTCGAACGCACAGCTTGAACACCATCGCCACCGACATGACCGCCCCCGCGCGGGCCACGACCAGCCACAGGTCAGGTGCCGCCTTGCCGAACGGGGCGAACAGCGTGGTGAAGATCACAGGCAGCGGCTTCCACGATGGGCCGCCAGTGGTCTGAAGCTTCAGGTGCACGATCTCCCGTCCCCAGACGAGCCACGCCCACGGGTCGTAGCTGGGGGTGGAGGGGAGCAGCAGCGAGATCGCGCCAAGGACCAACGCCAGGCCTGCGAGCGCGACGTACAACCTCGCGCCGGAGAGGCGCGCGGTGATTGCCGCGGGGCGGGTTCTACGCTGGGCGGCCGCGGCCGGCGCAGTCAGCTCGGCAGTGGGGACAGACACGGGCAGATCTCTGGCTGGCGCCGCGCTCAATCAGCTTGGGCGATGCGCGGCACGACGCAAAATGAGCCCGCGCACCTCGCACGGGCCGGGCCGGGCATTCTAGTCGGCCCGCGAGCAATCTCGCGTGGGCACCGGTCTCCAGACGCACTCAGCCACTCGCCACGCGGCGCTTCAGGGCGATGATCCGCCGGTAACAAGCGCGGCCCTCCGACGTACTCAGGGTGCCGTTACCGAGGGCACGCTGCAGCGCGGCCAGCGCCCCGGGAGCCGAATCGGTGTACAGCAGGACGTCGGCGCCGGCCCGGGCCGCCAACACTCCAGCGGTCACCTCGTCGTGGCCGGTCGGCGTTCCGAGGGCGTCGGTGATCGTCACTCCGGCGAAGTGCAGGCGCCCTCGCAGCAGGCCTTGGATCGTGGTGCGCGACAAGGCCGCCGGAGTGCCGCTGGGGTCATAGGCAGGAAAGCCCGCGGTGGAGAGCATCACGGTGTCGAGGCGCCGTGGGATGAGCACTCGGTAGGGCACCAACGCCGCTTCCCGCTGAGCCGTCGACGGCCGCAACTCCTCCAGCCGGTTGTCGGTGTCGATGGCGGCGGAGCCGACACCGGGGAAGTGCTTGGCTGTCGCGGCGCTGCCGGCATTCTGAAGTCCGAGCGCGAACGAAGTCGCGTACCTGGCCACCGTGTCCGCGTTGAAGGAGAAGGCTCGTCCCTGGCGCCAGATGAACGCTCCCGGAAACGTCGGCACATCGACCACGGGAGCGAGATCCCAGTTGATCCCCAGGCCCTTCAGGTAGCGACCGGTGGCGCGTCCTTCGCTGAAGGCCACGGGCGTACTTCCGGTGGCGACGATCTGCGGTGGCGAGCGATCGGGTGGACCGTTCGGCAAACGTTTGACCTGGCCGCCCTCTTGGTCGGTGGCGATCAACAATGGGGGGTTGCCGCCGGCCTGGGCGGCGCGCTGCAGCGATCCGGTCGCGGCCCGCAGCTGTGCGCGGCTGACGATGTTCGCGCTGAATAGGATCACCGAGCCCACGCGGCCTGCGCGTACGCTCCGCAGTAGGCCGCGGTCGGGCTGCGTGCCCGACATCCCGACCATGATCCGCTGGCCCAGCAGCTTCGGATCCGAGACGCCGGCCGTCACGCGCGGGTGCGGAACAGCGGTGCCGACGGCGCCGGCGACGAATGTCAGCGCGGCGATCAGCGCGCGACCCAGCACGGCCTATCCGCTCACGCCCTGGTCAAGGCAGTTCTCGATCGGCTGCAGTGCGGAATCCGGTGCGGTTCCCGGGTAGAGGAGGGCGCTTCCGATCACCTCGGCGCCCTGCGTGTGGCCCGAGATCTGCTCATCCTGCGCCGCCCCCGGCGTCGGCGTGAAGGTCGCCGCGACCTGGTTCGGCGGTGTGCCGATGAGCAGGTCGGTCTTGCCGCGCTTGATCACCGGCATGTGCAGCCCCTGCAGGCACGCGAGATGTTTCAAACGGGGGTCGTCAACCACGCCGCGTGCGCCTGCCTTGTGCACGGCAACGTTCGCCGCTCCGGCTTGCGGCTTGGTCGAAGAGCCGCACGCCGACAAGATCAGCGCGGCCAGCGCGCCGGCCGCCGCGAGCTTCGCAGAGCGCATGTCGCGCAGCGTAGAGGATCGAAGCTGGGGCGTTGTCTACCCTCCGGCGCGTGATCACGTTCGCCGTGCTGACTGGGACGATGCCGAAACTGGGCGTGATCCTCGTCGCGGGGCTCGCGGCGGGCGCGATGCTGGCAGCCCGCGACCGGGTGGCGGCGACGTCGATGCTCGGAGCGCTGATCTTGGCGCCGGTGCTGCTGCTGATCGACATCTGGCACTCGCCGCAGCTCAGCGTCGTCCATCGCCACCCGCTCGTCGCGGTCGTGGCCGCGGTGCTGGCGATCGTCGTGCTGGCCGCGGTCGCCCTGCTGATCCACCGGCGCCCGCCGCTGCTCGCACCGCTGGCGGTGATCGCGCTGCCGTTCCGAATTCCGATCTCTGCCGGGGGCAGCGCCGCCAACCTGCTCGTGCCGCTGTATCTGGTCGTGGCGGCCGGTGCCCTGTCGTTCATCGTCCCCGCGCTGAGGGCGCGCGGGAGCGGAGCACGCAGCCCACGGGGCTGGCCGGAGTGGCTGCTCGCGCTGTACGTCGTGCTGTACGCGGTCCAGGCGTTGTACTCGCCGGACTCCGGCACTGCGCCACCGTTCGAGAAGGCGCTCCAGCAGCTGGTGTTCTTCTACGTCCCGTTCTCGCTGCTGTTCTGTCTGCTCCGGCGCCTGCCCTGGACTCCGGAGCTGATCCGCGCGTGCCTGAAGGTGGTGGCCGTCCTGGCCCTCCTGTTCGCCGGCGTCGGCTTCGTGGAGTACGCGACGAAGACGATCATCCTCAATCCCAAGCTCGTCGCCGCCAACGACGTCCACGCCTACTTCACCGTCAACTCCGTGTTCTTCGATCCGGACATCTTCGGACGCTTCCTGGCGCTGGTGATGATCGCGGTCGCAGTGCTGCTGCTCTACGAACGCGAGCGGCGTGAGCAGCTGGCCGCGATTGCCGTGCTGTCGGTCCTGTGGATCGGTCTCGTGCTGACACTCTCTCGCTCCAGCCTCGCCGCGCTGCTCGTCGGGCTCGGGGCGCTGGCGGCGCTGCGGTGGCGGGTCGGCCGCGTGCTGGCGCTGGCGGTGGGTGTGGTCGCCGTCGGCGCCGCGGCCGTGGCCATCGCGCCGAAGACGTTCGGGCTAAACCAGGGCCTCAACGGTGCCTCGAGCGGTCGCGCCGATCTCGTCAGCGGCGGCATCCAGATGTTCGGCGACCGGCCGCTGTGGGGCTACGGATCAGGGTCGTTCGTGCACGAGTATCGCGTTCAGCATCCGGGGAGCTCGCAGACCCTCTCCGCCTCACACACGATCCCGGTCACGATCGGGGCTGAACAGGGCCTGATCGGCGAGCTTCCGTATGTCGCCCTGGTGATCGTCTCGGCGGTTGCGCTGCTCCGTAGTGCGCGCGCGGATCCGGCTCGCGCCGCGATCGCCGCCGGGTTCCTGGCGCTGGTGTTTCACACCATGCTCTACGCCGATTTCCTCGAGGATCCTGTGACCTGGACGCTGCTCGCCGTCGGCCTCTCCCTCGCTCGGGCGGCGCAATCGCCGCAGGGCGCTCAGGTGCCGGCGGCCGGACGCGCACACGCCGTTCCCGCCTGAGGATCAGGCGAGCAGAGCCGACACGCGCTGGCCGCTCCGTCAGTCGGCCGTCGACGCGGGCCCGCTCTGATCGGCCCTGCCCACGTCGCGTGTCGCCTCGGCGAGGCGCAGGAGCATCCCGTGTAGCTGCTCGCGCTCTTGGGCGCTCAACGGCGCAAGCAGCTCCTCCTGGGCGCTCCCGGCGAGCTGACGCCCGCGGGCCAGGGTCTGCTTTCCCTTGGCGGTGAGATGCAGTGCATGCGCGCGGCGGTCGTTCGGATGCCGCCGGCGCTCGACGAGGCCCTTCGCCTCGAGCTCGTCAATCGTCGCCACCATCGAGCTCGGGTCGATCCCGGTGCACCTGCCGAGCGCATGCTGGGTCAACTCGCCTTCGGCTGCGAGCACGTTGAGCACGCCCCACATCCGCGTGGTCAGCCCCAGGGACTCCAGGCGCTCGCCGAACCGCTTCTGGGCGACCATGCCCATCCGGCTGATCAGGAACCCTGTGTGTTGCATCAGCGAGCTGTGGAGCGCGGGGGGTCCTGGAATGCTCGGAGGGGGAACTGTCATGCCATAAAGGAGTGTAGCGACGACGGTGGAGACAAGAAATAGTTTCCGGTACAAAGAATCCGCCTGCACAAAGATGCGGCTTGTAAACAATTTGCGAAACCAGGAGCTGACGGCCCGAGCCCGGGCACGTGGAGCCCCGAGCCGCCGGTGCAGCCACTCGATTTCCGGTTCACGCCGGCTTGACGCCCGGAGCCGTCAGGCGCGGCGTCGGGCACGGGCTACAGCGGCGTTGTGTACGCGCCGCTGATGCCGCCGTCGACCACGAACGACGTGGCGTTCACATAGCTCGACTCGTCGCTGGCCA
>CAXMLR010000027.1:0-1810 GCA_964194275.1 uncultured Solirubrobacterales bacterium | reverse complement strand
GAGACGAGCGCGACGAGGATCGTCAGCACCCCGCCGATGAACAGCATCACCCGGGCCACTGATGGCGGATGGCGCTCTTTGGGGCTGCGGGCCCGGCGCCAGCCCTTCAGGTACAGGAGCCCGAGCGCGACTACGGCCAGCAACACGCCGGGCTCGAAGGACCAGGCGATCTTCGGGGCCACCGCGCCATTGTGGCAATCGACAACCGGCCTGTGGGGGATTAGTCTCCTGGAGGAGACTGAACATCCATCTTCCAGCTAGGAGGTCGGCCGATGCGCATCGAGGTAAAGGGCCGCAACCTGCCCGTATCCGACGATCTGAGGGAGCACGTTGCCAAGCGCTTCCAGAAGATCTCCAAGCAGGTCTCCGAGCTGGCTGAACTCGAGGTGGAGCTCTACGAGGAGCGCAACCCGGCGATCGCCGATTCGCAGGTGGCGGAGGTCACGCTGCACCTGAAGGGCGTGACGCTGCGCGCCCGCGATGCATCGCCCGACATCAGCCACTCGATTAACCTCTGCGCCGACGAGCTGGCGCGCCAGGTCAAACGCCATCGGGACAAGCGGCGCAAGCGGCGCGAGTCGCGGGCCGCCGCCGCCGCGCCGTCTCCGGTGAGCGGCGACGTCTCGCCTGCGGCGTAGCCCATGGGCCGCCGGTGGCGACTGCGGCCCGCGGTGTGCGGAGTGCTCGTCGCGCTGGCCGCCGCGGCGGTTCCGGCAGGCGCCGGCGCGGCGAACCTGCGGGTGCGGGGGACCTCGCTGGTCGACGGATCCGGCCGCGGCCACATCGTTCAGCTGCGCGGAATCAATCGTTCTGGGCTCGAGTACGCGTGCATCCAGGGGTGGGGGTTCTTCGACAGCCCCCATTCCGACCGGATCGACGATCCGGCGATGGTCGCGGCGATGAAGAGCTGGGATATCAATGTTGTGCGAGTGCCACTCAACGAGGACTGCTGGCTCGGCGTCAACAGCCCTCGTGGCCGCGGCGGAGCCCCCTACCGGCGGATCGTCGAGCGCTACGTCCGCGCGCTCGGTGCTGCGGGGCTCTACGTGATCATCGATCTGCACGTCTCGGCGCCCGGGAGCACTAAGGCCACCGGCATCGACCGAATGCCCGACCGCGATCACGCGCCGGCCTTCTGGCGATCGGTCGCCCGCGCATTCCGATCCGACCACGCCGTGATCTTCGATCTCTACAACGAGCCCAACCACGTCGGCTGGGACTGCTGGGAGCACGGCTGCCAGATCCCGGCCTACAACGACGGCTACGGCGCTCAACCCTCGTACCGTGCCGCCGGCATGCAGACGCTGGTGGACGCGGTCCGCGCTACCGGGGCGCGGCAGCCGCTGCTGCTCGGCGGCATCTCCTATGCGCTGGAGCTCTCCGGCTGGCTCTCCCACGAGCCCCACGATCCCCGCCACGGGCTGATCGCCTCCGATCACAACTACGGCGGGCTCAGCCCGTGCTCGATGTCCTGCCGCCGCGCGATCCTCGCAGTACACCGCCGCGTGCCGGTGATCTTCGGTGAGCTGGGGGAGACCGACTGCCGCCACAGCTACATCGACGCAATGATGGCGTTCGCCGACGCGCACGGCTTGGGCTATCTCGGCTGGACCTGGGACGCGGTCGCCCCGGGCGGCTGGAGCTGCACCGGCGGGCCGTCGCTGATCCTCGACTACCGAGGGACTCCAACCGGGTTCGGGGTCGGGTTTCGCGACCATCTGCAATCGCTGGGGGTGCCGTCCCGGCCTTGACTCGGCCGTCGAAGTGGGTTCTTGGTGATCTCTCCCGTATAGGTCCAGAAATCGCCAAA
>CAXMLR010000026.1:0-2813 GCA_964194275.1 uncultured Solirubrobacterales bacterium | reverse complement strand
CAATGCCGTGGGCGCCGAGCACCAGGACGGTGGCTGCGGCGCCCAGGCTCGGTCCGATCGGGAGTTGGCCGATCGTGAACATGGCGATCAGGAGCGCCGTGGCGTCGGTGACCGAGACGTTCACCCCGAGCGCGTGAAGGGCCAGCCAATTGCGGGCGATCTGAGCACCGATCGACAGCAACACGAACAAGATCATCCGATGCCGGCCGTGACGCATCACCGCAAGGCCGCCCCAGAACCCTGCCTGGCGGCAGTCCGACACGCGTTTCAGCGACACCAGCACCGCGACCGTCGCCGCGATCGCGATCAGGGGCACCCACCATGGGAGGCCGAGCGGGCTGATCAGCGTGAACGAAAACAAGCCGGCCAGGGCAATCTCGACGGCAATGATCGGCACCTCGGCCAGCAGCAGTGCGGGAACTCGCGGGGAAGTCGCCGGGGCTACCCGGCGCAGGCAGGTGATTCGGGCGGCGAGCCCCAGCGAGCCGTTCAACACGCTGGCCAGATAACCGACTCCGGCCGCCCGGAACAAGAGCCGTCGGGAAACCGTCCCTCCGGCCGCTCGTACACAGACGTGCCATGCCTCGCTGCGCGCCAGCAGAGCCATGGTCTGGAGCGTCGCAACCAGCAACAGGACCAACAGCGGAGCCGAATGGATCGCCGCGGCGAACTGCTGCCGCCGCCCTGACAGCACGACCCCGAGCGCCACGGCAACGACGATCGAGCCGACGATGCTCAGGGCAGCGCGCCGGCGATAGGAGCGCAGCCGCACTGCGCGCGCTTCCTCGGCGCAGGGCTCGGAATCAGTGAGTATGGCTTCGCCTCGCGCCCTAGGGTGTGCCGGGATCCGATTCCGGCGGTGAATCCGGCGGCAGGGTCGGTTCGTCCCCGGCCCCCGCGTCGCGCAGCGCCCGGCGTTCGGCCGCTTCGCGCTTCAGCTCACTCTGGCGATTGGCGATCTGCGCAACGTAGGCTGCATGTCGTTCAGACGAGCTCTGCCGGTGGTTGGTCGGCCCCGTCGAGATGCTGACTTTGCGCTTGGTCGCCATGGCTTCCTCTTTCGTCGTTGTTGATCGTCGACCTGTCAGCCGCACCGCGTATCGGCGCGCATGGTGCGGCGCCGCACGAAGGTCGTCCACCTGATGGGTCACGCGAATCAGAGGGCGCGGGCCATCGGCTGCGCGATCGCCTAGCGAACTAGCGAACAGCCTGAAGGAGCGATATGACCACCATACCTGAATTCGATGTCCAGAAACACTAATCTCCCGTCGATGTCTGCGGACCGATCGCCCCCTTGGTCGTTCTTGACCAACCATGCCCACGTGCTCCTCTGCATTGCGCGTGACCCGGGTATTCGCCTGCGAGACATCGGAGACACGGTCGGGATCACCGAACGTGCGGCTCACCGGATCGTCGGCGAGCTGGCTGCTGCCGGCTACATCTCGCGTCAGCGCATCGGCCGGCGCAATCGGTACGGGATCCAGCCTGACCTACCGATCCCCGACCGGCTCCCGCGCGCGCAGAGACTTGGCGATCTCTTGGCGCTGATCGACGACCGCGGCGCACCCATGGCGGCTGACCCGGCGGCCGCGGGTCAGCTCAGCGAGCCGGCTGGCAGCACGTAGCGCAGCGGCGTTGAGGCCTGGGTTCGCTCACCGCTGCTGAGCTGGTGGTGCAGACCCCGAGGGGCGCTCGCGACAACCGTAGCCTCGGGCTTGCCGCCGCGAGCGAGGATCCATGCCACGACCGCATCGAGGTCACTGCCCTCCGCGAGGATCGCAGCGCGCTCGATCGTGCCGCCACCGGAGGAGTTGGTGCGCGAGAGCCGAGTCACCAGCGTGCGGATCTCGTTGTCGTCCACACACCGAGCTTAGACCTCCGGCGCCCGAAGGACAAACGCCCTGTGAGAACGGGAGGCGTGGCGGCTGCACCTCGACGCGCGTAGAGCTATCGCGAACTCTCGGCTTGCGGCCGCGTGCGCTGGGTGACCAGAACGCAGACCCCGACGACGACGGCGGTCACCCACCCGTTCGCGTCCAAGTGCTCGCCGAGCAGCGGGACAGACCAGGCGATGGTCAACAGCGGCTGCGCAAGCTGAATCTGGCTGGCCTTGGCCACTCCCGCCTCCGCGAGCCCGCGGTACCAGGCGAAGAAACCCACAAAGGTCGAGATCGTGCCGACGTAGGCGAAGCCGAGAAGAGCTGCCGCGTTCGCCCGGCCGGGTGCCTGCTGCAGCAGCGCGACGACGGTCATCGGCAGGGAGATCGGCAGAGCCACCACCAGGCCCCAAGCTGTGACCTGCCAGCCCGGAAGCTTCCTTGTGAGCCGGCCGCCTTCGGCGTAGCCGATCGCCGCCACCACGACCGATCCGAGCAGGAGCAGGTCGGCAGGATGCAGAGAGCCGGCGCCGCGGGACAGCGCGTAGGCGGTGACCGTGGCGGTGCCGAGCAGGCTGGCGGCCCAGAACAGCGGACTCGGCCGGTCGCCGATCCGGATCACCCCGACGGTTGCCGTAGCCGCGGGTAGGAGCCCGACCACGACTGCGGCGTGACTGGACGACGTATGGCGCAACGCCAGGGCGGAGAGGACGCCAAAGCCGATCCCGCAGCCGAGGGCGACGGCGACCAGCCCCGGCCAGGCCTCGCGGGCCGGGAGAGGTGCGCGCAGCGCCCGCAGGCAGACAGCGGCAATGGCGGCGGCAATCACCGAGCGACCGGCGCCGACGAGCAGCGAATTGAATTCTCGCTCGGCCAACGCCGTGGCCGGGAAGGTGAACGAGAAAGCCAGCACCCCCAGCGCCGCCCAGCCGAGGC
>CAXMLR010000025.1:0-3272 GCA_964194275.1 uncultured Solirubrobacterales bacterium | reverse complement strand
GTCCTATCCAGCGATTCCTACATCAGTTCCGGCGGCACGCCGTGAGCTGGCTGAGTATGCGGTTAGGGCGGGCGCAGGGCCGGACCAGCTCGAGGCTATTCGCCTCGCGGCGTCTGAGGCGCTGACCAATGTCGTCGTGCACGCCTATCGCGGGCATGCGGGTCGGATTTACGTTAGTGCCGACGTGGCCGGCGAGGAGCTATGGATCCTCATCGGCGATGATGGTTGCGGCCTGCGGACGAATGACCACAGCCCTGGGCTCGGCGTGGGCCTGGCGCTGATCGCCCAGTCGAGCGACGGATTGACGATCATGAACCGCGGATCCGGGGGGACCGAGGTTCGCATGTGCTTCCGCCTCGACGCAGCGGGGCGCGCCTCTGATGCTCACTCCGGCGATTCGAGCAGGTCCGCCACGCGGCCCGCCTCGGCGCGCTTCTCCACGACCACGTAGTTTCCACACGTTTCCACGACGGTTTCGACCTCCGGCAGCTCATGTCCGGGGACCACGAAGAAACGCCGTGAATTGCTGCGGACCGCTTCATACTGGGCCAGGGCCATCTCGATCAGGAGGTTGCACCCCAGTCGGGCGCACTCGCACCGGAAGCTGACCGGGGCGCGCTCCTCGCCGGGCCACTGGCCGCGGGCGATACCTTCGTTGATGACACGGAACGTGTCCTCGTTGGCGGCAATTCGCTTCTGCAGGTCACGCTCCATGACGAGATCCTCCCAGGTTCCGCGTCACGCGGGTTCCGCCGGTTCTCCGACTTCGTGCTGGGCGGGTTCGCCGGCTGGGCGGTCCTTGGCTTCGACGACCTGCTTTTGGTCGGGGTCCGTCTCAGGCGTCTCGGCGGCACCCGGGGCCACCGGCACGAACGTCATTGCGTGCTCAGCCAGCGCCATGATCGTCAGGCTCGGGTTGACTCCCGGGTTGGCAGGCACGACCGAGCCGTCGCAGACGAGCAGGTTTTCGTAGCCGAACGCGCGCTGGCGCAGGTCGACCACCCCGCCGCTGCGATCCGGAGCGATCACCGCACCCCCGAGGATATGGGCTGTGGCCGGCGTGTTCAGCAGCGCCTCCGGGAGATTGCTCTGCGGGACCCCATCGATCTTCTCGGCGATCCGCTTCGCGGCTTCATTGGCGGCCGGGATCCAGGTCGGGTTGGGATTGTCCGGATCCTGCTCGGTGGTGAGCAGCAGCTTTCTCGGACCAAGCCGGATCGGCTTCAACCGCATCGAGTTGTTCAGGGTCTGCATCACAAGCAGGATCACTGTTCGCTTGGCCCAGCCTCGCTTCCACAACAGCCGCGCGAACCGGATTGGGTGCGAGACGGTGCCGCCGAGCCACTTCAGTGGACGCGTGAGCCGTGTCCCGCCCGCGGTCAGCGAGGTGAACAGGAGTCCCATCGCGTCCCCGGCCTCGCCATAGGTCACGTTCTCGATGTGTGTCACTTCGTCGGGGTAGATGCTCGAGCTGATCGCGACCGAACGATGGAAGTCGTATTTGTCGCGGGTTGCGGTAACCGCCAGCAGGGCCTCGCTGTTGGTCCTCACCACTTCTCCGAGTCGATCTGAGAGCCGCGGCAGCCCTCCGAACTCCTTGCAGGAGCGCAGAAGCCAGTTGGTACCGACGGCACCGGCGGACACCACCACCCCCTTTGCCGTCAGCGTCGCCTCCCGCTTACGAAGCCAGGCTCCGGGACGCCGGGCGGTGACGGCGTAGCCTTCCGAGCCGTCCTGCACCCCCAGCGCGCGGATCTCGGTCACGTGGCGCTCCGGCAGGATCTGCACTCCGTTGCGCTCGGCGAACCAGAGATAGTTCTTGCGCAGGGTGTTCTTGGCGTTGTGACGGCAACCCACCATGCACGCTCCGCAGCGAATGCAGCCCGCGCGGTCGGGCCCCTCGCCGTTGAAATACGGGTCGGGAACCGTCTTCCCGGCCTCCCCGAAGAACACGCCCACCGTCGGCCGACGGTACTCGACACCCATCTCGGAGGCCAGCTCCCGGAATAGCCGGTCGGTGTCGTTCTCGAACGGTACCTCGGTCGCGCCCAACATCCGCTTGGCCACTTCGTAGTGCGGTGCGAGCGCGGCCTGCCAATCCTGCATGGTCCGCCACTCACGTGCCTGAAAGAAGCTCTGCGGCGGGACGTACAAGGTGTTTGCGTAGACGAGGCTGCCGCCGCCCACTCCGCACCCGGCCAGGATGGCGACGTCCTTGAAAAGGTAGATCCGCATGATTCCGCGCTTGCCGGCCGACGGAAGCCAGACGAACTTGCGCAGCCTCCAGGCTGACTTGGGAAAGTCGTCGTCCTCGAATCGCCGGCCGGCCTCGAGGACACAAACGCGGTAGCCCTTCTCGGCCAGCCGCAGCGCCGACACGCTGCCTCCGAACCCGGATCCGATCACGATCCAGTCAAAGTCGTGTTCGTGCGAGTCATCGCTCCGATTTACCTGCGAGAGCGCCGGATCGTCCGCGGCGCTGCCGCGCTGGCCGCTCTCCGGCTGCATCGGCGCTGCTGCCAAGGCAACACTCTATGACACCCTGCGTTCGCACCGCGCGCCTTTTGGCGTTGCCGTCGGGTCGAGCCCCGCGCGCGCCGAGCTGACAGCGATGCATGCATGGGGTTGAGCCACCTTTCCCCGCGGAGCAGGTCACGCCGCTCCGGCGGATCAGGGCACGCCGCTGCTCGGGGTCCCGGGGCGCGGCCAGCTGACCGCGGCCTACCTAAGCCAGCGCCTCGAAACCGGCAGCGCCCCCTCGGCCTCAGGCGCTGTGGCTGGCAAAGCCGGAGCTCAGCAGCTGCATCGCCTGGCTCGGCGGGTCGTGTGAATGCAGCAGCACGACGCCGAGCCACCTTCGCCCGCGGCGCGCCGTCGCCACCAGACACTGGCCGGCCGCGACGGTGTACCCGGTCTTGACGCCGTCGGTACCGGGGAACCCCAGTCTCAGCAGGGGGTTGTTGTTGTATAGGTAGAGCTTCCCGCCTTTGATCGGAAACGGCAGCACGGCACTGGACGAAGCCACGATCCGCGCCAGCTGCGGCTGATCGAGGAGCGCGCGGGCGAGGAGGGCCAGGTCGCTCGCGCACGAGCGGTTGCCCTGATCGACGATGCCGGACACGGTGGTGAAGTGAGTGCATCGCAGGCCCATTGCCTGCGCCCGTTCGTTCATCATCGCCACGAACCCAGCTTGGGTTCCGGCCACATGCTGGGCGAGTGCGATCGCGGCGTCGTTTCCTGAGGGCAGCAGCAGGCCGTACAGCAGCGCGCGG
>CAXMLR010000024.1:0-2698 GCA_964194275.1 uncultured Solirubrobacterales bacterium | reverse complement strand
GCCCAGGCGCACGCGCGGCTCAGCACGTCGGATCAGCGCCAAGCTTGAGCGATACTGGCTCGAGATCAGCGCCCGCTCGAGCAGCCCGCGCGCACGCAGCGCCTGCACCACGCGCAGCTCGTAGCCGGGCAGCTTCAGATCGACGTCGATCTCGATGTCGGAAAACGCCTGGCCGGCCAGATGTGCCAGGCCCTCATCGAGCGTGTGCGGGGTCCGCGCGGCCGCGTCGAGGTAGTCATGGGCCAGCAGCAAACGGTCGCCGCGCTGCTCAGGCAGGACGTCGAACTCGATCATGTCGACCCCCGCGGCCAAAGCCGCGTCGAAGCTGGCGTGGGTGTTGCCCGGCGTGATCAGGTCAGCGCCCTTGTGGCCGACGCGCCGCATCAGCGCTGGCACCCAGGACACCAGTAGGTGGTGCGGTTGTCCTCCCACTGCCCGCGCGAGGCGATCCTCGTCCCGCAGCGCGAGCACGGCCGCTGCCGCCGGCCGTAGACGCGCTTCTCGATCACGCGCGGGCCGCTGAGCCCGGAGTTCATCATCCGCGGGCGGACGAGCTCGATGATCCGCATGACCTGATCGTCGCTCACCCCCCGGGTCGGCCGCCACGGGTCGACCTCGGCCTCCCAGCAGCCCTCTGCCTTCCACATGTTCCCGATCCCCGCCACGATGCGCTGATCGAGCAGGGCATCGCCGATCGGACGCGTCGGATCGTCCAGGCGCAGCCGGCGCAGGAATTCAGCGGAGTCGAACGACTCCTCCAGCACGTCGGGGCCGAGTGCGGCCAGACGCTGATCAAACCGCGTGCGCCCTTCGGTCACGAGTTCGAGGGTCGGCCCGTCGAACTGGACCACCTCGCGCCCGTCGACGGCCAGCACGAGCCACGCCCGCCGCGCGGAGCGGCCCCATCGCCGCCCGTTCCCGTATACCCCCCACGTCCCGGTCATGCCGAGGTGCGAGTGCAGCGTGAGACCACCGTCAAAGCGCAGAAACAGATGCTTGCCACGGGCGTCGACAGCGCTCACGCGCCGCCCCCCCAGGCGCTCGGGCCAGCGGTCGTGCGTGAACCGCGGGTGCGCGCGAATCTCATCGGGCACCCGGCCCTCGAGCACCGGCCGGATCCGGTTCGCGTGCCAGCGGATGGTGTCGCCCTCGGGCACTGTGCTCGCCCCTCACGCGCTCAACGTCAGCCGGCGCGGTCCCTCCTGAAATCCGTGCGCGACCAGCGCGGGGCTGAGCGGTGACCCGAGCGCTGCCTCGCCGTCCACCTTCTCCAGGGCCAGCCGCTTGATCGCGCCGCGGTGAACGTGCTCGACGAGCGCGCTCAGGGCTTGCTCCAGCCGGAGGTCGCCACCCTCGACGAGGGTCTGCAGCGCACGTCCGCCGCGATCGAGGTAGAGAATCGGGTCGCCGCCGGCCAGCACCAGGTACGCGCCCGCGGTCCGGGCCAGCCGCCTCGGGCCGACATCGGGCCAGGGCAGCACGGCGCCGTACGGCTGAGCCGGGTCGACCGCAGAGAGCACGACCGGGCGCTGATCGCGCTCGGGCTGCGCGCGCAGCCGCTCGACGGCGCCTGGCAGCGCGAACTGAGCGCCCCCGAGCCCCTCGACGAAGTAGCCGCGCCGGGCGATGCCCAGCGTCTCGAGCTGTGTCAGCTCGGAGTAGATGGCCGAGAATCCGCCGGGCACCCCCTCGGCCAGGACCTGCTCCCGGGTGAGGATCCCGTAGCGCTCGAGCAGCAGCTCGCCGAGCGCGCGCCGACGCGCGGTGGGATCGACCGGCTCCCGGAACAGTGAGGCGGTCAGCGACCACCGGCCCTGCACCTGCGCTACCGTCGCCCCGCGCCGGCGCCCGGCGAAGCGCCCCGCGCGAGCGGACCCCCGCGAGCGCTCGCGCTGGGCCCGGGCCAAAGTGAGCCGTGGTGCGCGCAGCGGCGCGAACGCGTCGTTGGTCGCCTCGCCGGCCCAGACCAGATCCCACAGCGCTTCCTGCAGTTCCTCCGGAACAAGATCGACATCGGCGAGCAGGTCGGTGAAGAAGCAGGCGCCGGCGACGAGCCGCTCGCGCACCGCGGCGTGGGCCTCCGAGTCGGGCGTTGTCCCGCGCGCCGAGGGCGGTCCGAGCAGCGCGAGGTCCTCCCGGAAGTACAGCGCGACCCGGCCCGAGTTGCGTCCCAGCGCGCCCGCTCCGATCCACAGCAGCTCGCCACTCGCACACAGCTGATCGATCCAGGCCGGGGAGTAGGCGCCGACCCGCCGCGGGAGTACATCGCGCTCCCAGACGTCGGCCGGCAACGCGAGCCCTTGGAGCGCCACCAGCGTCTCGCGGAGGCGGTCGATACCGGCGCCCGAAGCGGAATGGCGGTCGACCCCCTGCCAGCGAGGAAGGAATCTGGCCAGCGCCCGCTGATCGGTCGGCTCGATCTCCTTGCGCAGCACGGCCAGCGAGGCGCGGCGCAGTCGGCGCAGCACCTCGGTGTGGCACCACTCGCGCTCGCTGCCGCCGGGGCGCAGCTCCCCGCGCACCAGCTCGCCGTTCCGCTCGAGCGCGGTGAGCGGCGCACTCAGGTCGACCCGGTAGCGCTCGCGCACTTCCGCGCTGGTGAACGGTCCATGGGTGGCGGCGTAGCGGCGGGGGATCCGGGCCAGCGCCTCGGGGACGGCCCCCAGGAACGCGGCGGGGCGCTGGCTCCTTTACACAA
>CAXMLR010000023.1:0-3363 GCA_964194275.1 uncultured Solirubrobacterales bacterium | reverse complement strand
TGCGCACGATCACGGAGATCTTCGGCACCGTGGCCTCGGCGACGGCGCTGATCATCTTTGCCCCGTGGCGGATGATGCCCTCCCGCTCTACCTGGGTGCCGATCATGAAGCCCGGGACGTCGGCCAGAAACAGCAACGGGATGCTGAATGCGTTGCAGGTCGCGATGAACCGGGCAGACTTGTCCGCCGAGTCCACGAACAGGACACCGCCCTTGTAACTCGGCTGATTGGCCACCAGCCCGATCGTCCGCCCATCCAGTCGGGCATAGGCGACTATCACCTCCTTGGCCCAGCGCTGGTGGATCTCGAGCAGGGAGTCCTCATCGACCAGCAGCTCGATCAGCTCCAGCATGTCGAACGGCTTGTTCTCGTCCGCCGGAATCAGCTCGCGGATCGAGCGACCCTCGCGTGGCGGGGCGGGTGGAGCGGAAGCAGGCGCCTGCTCGAAATGTTGGGGGAAGTAGCTCAGGTAGCGCTTGGCAAAGTCGACCCCCTCCTCGTCCGTGCGCACCAGAGCATGCCCGCAGCCGCTCTTGGACGTGTGCATCCGGGCCCCGCCCATCTCCTCCAGCGTGACGTTCTCACCGATCACCATCTCCGCCATCCGCGGCGACCCGAGGTACATCGACGCGTTTCCGTCCCGCATGATCACGATGTCGCAGAAGGCGGGGATGTATGCGCCTCCTGCGGCGCTCGGACCGAACAGCACGCACACCTGCGGCACGACTCCGGACATCCGGACCTGGTTGAAGAAGATCCGCCCCGCGTGGCGGCGTCCGGGGAACATCTGCACCTGCTGGTCGATCCGCGCGCCGGCCGAGTCGACCAGGTAGACGATCGGCACGCGCAGCACGACCGCGCGCTCCTGGATACGCAGGATCTTCTCGACCGTCCTGGCCGCCCACGAGCCGGCCTTGACCGTCGGGTCGTTGGCCATCACCGCCACCGGCCGGCCCGCGACTGTGCCCAGTCCGGTGAGCACTCCTTCCGCGCCCAGCCCGTCCTCCTCCCAGCCAGCCAGTAGTCCCTCCTCGGCCAACGAGCCCGAATCGAGCAGCCGAGCGACCCGCTCGCGCACCGGCATCTTGCCCTGCTCGGCAGCCCGTTCACGGTGACGCTCCGGTCCTCCGGCCATCGCCCGTGACACGGCGTCTTCGAACGCTTCGGTGTGGTCGAGGTCAGTCATCATTGCTTCTCCGCATGCAATGGCACCGTGGGTGCCGGGCCAGGCATGTTGGCATCCGGCGCAGGCGGGAGCGGTCGACGGGGTCGCAAGCCGATCGCGAGACCCGCGCCGCCGATGAGGAGCAGGAAGAGCGGCCAGCCGACCAGCGAGCCCCGCGCGGCCACCGGCGCGGCGGCGAGCAAGACGAACGCGGCAAGCACCGCGAGACCGAGATACCCCGGGCCGGGCTCGCGATCACTGCCGCGTAGGCGACCAGGCCCAGGCCGATCAGCAGCAGGAAGGCGTTCCACCCGAACGGTGTACCCGGTCCGCGGGCCACGTCCCCCAGGTAGGTTCCCGCCGAAACCAGGGTTGCCAGCGCGGCGTTGACGAAGGCGACCGAATGACGGTGGCTTCGGTCGCGAAGCGCGATGGCCGCCGCCCTTAGCCCAGGACGAGGGCCATGAGGACCGCCCGCACGGTGCCCTCACCATGCGGGCGGCAGATCCAGCCGACCAGCGCCTCCACCGCGGAGCCAGCCGCCAGCGTCGCAGCACCGAGTGGTAGGGCCGCGGTCTCTCGTGCTCCAGTTCGGCCTGCCATCCGATCGACATGATCAGTACCGTGATCAGCGCCACCACGGCGAACCTGACGCCGATGGGCCACTGGATCATCCGAAGGTCGATCAGCACCGCCGCCAGCGACAATGGCACCGCGCCGGCTGCAATCACATCGCCGCGGTGCGGGTGCGGTCGCAGCCGTTCAATCACCAGTGCACCGGGCCCGCCGAGAGCAGATGGCTGCCGAGCGGGCGACCGAGCACCTCCTGTGCCGCTCGCGCGGCGACCAGCAGCTGCTCGAGGTCGATCCCGGTCTCAATTCCCATCTCGTGCAGCATCGAGACCAGATCCTCCGTGGCGATGTTCCCAGTCGCACCGGCGGGAACCGGACACCCCCCGAGTTCCCCGAAGCTCGACTCGAAGCTGTCCACCCCGACCTCCAGTGCCGCCAGGACGTTGGCCAACCCCTGCCCGCGCGTGTTGTGGAAGTGCGCCGTCAGCTCTACGTCGCCGCCGAGCGCCTCACGGGCCGCGAGGAAGAACTCGCGCACGCTGAGCGGGTTGGCCATGCCCGTGGTGTCACCGAAACCTACCTCCACAGCTCCCGCGTCGACGAGCCGCCGCGCGATCGGGAGGACCCGCTCAACCGGGACATGACCCTCGTAGGGACATCCGAACGAGGTCGAGATCACCCCCTCGCAGCGGAGTCCTTCACCTCGGGCGCGCGCGAATGTCCGCTCGAGGCCCGCGAGCGACTCCTCGATCGAGCGGCCTACGTTCTTGCCGTTGTGCGTTTCGGAGGCCGACAGGAACCCGTTGACCTCGTCGAAGCGCGGCCGGTGCTCGAGCGCCCGCTCGAGGCCGCGCTCGTTGGGGATCAGCACGCTGACAGACACGTCCTCGGGCAGGGTGACGGACTCCAGCACCTGCTCGGCATCGGCCAGCTGTGGGATGACGTCGGGGCGGACGAAGCTCGTCAACTCGATTCGCTTCAGGCCGCTGCGGCCTAGCAATTCGACCAGCCTCACCTTCTCGGCGGTCGGGAGCACCTCGGGCTCGTTCTGAAAGCCGTCGCGGGGTCCGATCTCTCGGATCCGCACACGCGTCGGAGCGTTGCTCATGCCCTACTTATAGATCACACGCAGTCCGAGCAGCTCGGGAATGCTCACAACAGCGTCTGAGCAGAGCCGTGCTCGCCGTCGTGTTAGAGCGAACCGGCGGCTGATCCTCAGCCTTGATCAACCGCGATCACTCGCCGCTCGTGGGTCCCAACGCCGATCGTACGTCCATCCTCCGATGTGACTTCCACCGCGAAGCGCAGCTTGCGGTCCTCGGCGATCTCCTCGAGCCGAGCCCGCGCCGTGCAGCGGGTCCCCTCAGACGCGGCGCCGACATGCTTGACGCAGACTTCGAATCCCACGGTGGCTCGGCCTTCCCCCAGAAGCGGAAAGACCAGCATTGCGGCGGTGCGCTCCATCATCCCGATCATCGCCGGGGTCGACAGAACCGTCGCCGACAGGGTGCCCCCGACATCGGTCAGCAGCCGCCCCTCCACCTCGAACTCACACGTGGCCTCGAGCCCCTCCTCCAGCGCTGACGCAATAGCCGCGGCAGCGTATCGAACGCATCGCCCCATAC
>CAXMLR010000022.1:0-2173 GCA_964194275.1 uncultured Solirubrobacterales bacterium | reverse complement strand
GGCTTGAGCAGATAGTCGAGCGCGCGCAGTTCGAACGCATCGACCGCTCCGCTGTCATACGCACTGACGAAAACGAGAGCCGGCGCGGCGGTGAATCGCCGCAGCACCCGACCCAGCTGCACGCCATCAAGGTCGGGCATCCTCACGTCGAGGAAGACCGCGTCGTAGCAGTGTGCTGAGGCCTTGACCAGCGCATCATTCCCGTCGCAGGCGCACTCGACCTCCTCCACCAGCGGTGATCCGCGCAACAGCCGCGCCAGATCCTCGAGCTGGCTCCGCTCATCGTCGACGGCCAGAATCGTCAGGCCGTGTGGGCTCACGCGGCCGCGATCCTGTTGGCGTCGCCGACGGGCGTATCGCCGTGCAAGTGCGGAACCGTCATCACCGCCGTGGTGCCCTCGCCCACCCGGGACTCGATCCGCAGCGCGTAGCGCTCGCCGAACGTCGCCCGCAGGCGCGCGTCGACGTTCGACACCCCGATCCCGCCCCCGGCACCGGCCAGTACCCCCGGCACCCGCCGGGGGTCGATGCCGCGGCCGTCATCACTGACCCGGAGCTCCACGTCGGCGCCGTGGTTGTGCGCGGAGATCGTCACCCGGCCACTGCCCGCGCGCTGCTCGACGCCGTGGCGGACGGCGTTTTCGACCAGCGGTTGAACGGACATCGCCGGCACGACCGCGTCGGCGGTCTCATGCGGGACGTCGATGCTCACGTGCAGGCAACCGCGGAACCGGGCCTGCTCGAGCCGCAGGTAGCGCTCCACGTGCGCAACCTCCTCGCCGAGGGTGACGTACGGGCGCCCGTCGCGGAACAGGTAACGCGTGAACTCGGCGAAGTCGATCAGCAGCTCCCGCGCTTCGTCGGGACGCGCGTGAATGTCACCCGCGACCGCGGCCAGGGCGTTGTAGATGAAGTGCGGGGAGATCTGCGCCCGCAGGGTTCGGAGTTCGGCCTGGGCCAAGCGTTCCTCCTGCTCGCTCAGCACGGAGAGCGCAACCTGCGCGGACACCAGGCTGGCGGCCTCCTGGACGACCTGAAGCTCATGGTGGCCCGGCCTCCCGACCGACCGGTAGAAGGCGATCAGGGTCCCAGCCCGTTGTCCCTGGACGATCAGGGGGGCCAGCACCGCCGAGCGCAGGGGACAGGTCGGCTCCGAGGAGGTCAACGCCGGCACAATCTGCAGCCGGTCATCAGGCGTGCTGGCGAGCAGGCGGGAGAGCTGGTCCCCGGGGCGCACCTGCTCGCGTCCCTGTCCGTCGATCGCCAGCACCGCGCGGGTGTCGGCGAGCGCGATCGCCGCCGCTCCGGTCAGGGCGCGCAGGTGGGGGACGGCCTCCTCGGCGGTGCGTGAGGACAGCCCTCTGCGCAGATGCGGGAGCGTCGAGGTCGCAGCGTGGAGCGCGGATCGCATACCCAGGGCCTCGGGGGTGCGCACCGCACCTGGACCGCGTATCAGCCGCCAGGCCGCGGCCAGCGCGGCGGCAATCCCAAGGCCGAACAGGACGCCCAAGGCAAGGCTCATGTCTCCTCCCGCCGCAGTTTTCTCCGGCTGGAGTCTACTCGGGGAGTGCCGACCCGCAACCTCGAGCTTGTGCGCAGTCCGCGTGAAGAAGATGATGTGTGGATGAGCTCCCCGACTAAGTTCTCCTCCTACGCGGACGCCTGCGATCAGCACCGCTGGGTGATCCCCGACCGCTACAACATCGCCACCGACGTTTGCGATCGTCACCCGGCCGACAAGCTCGCGATGATCCACGAGGACTCCGGCGGCCAGCTCAGGCAGGTGCGATGGGGCGAGCTGCAGACGACCTCGCGGCAGTTTGCCAACGTACTCGCCGAGCACGGAGTGCAGCCCGGTGACCGGGTGGCGATGCTCCTGCCGCCGACGCCAGAAACCGCCGCGGCGTTCTTCGGAACCTGGAAGGCCGGTGCGATCCTCCTGTCGATGTCGGTGCTCTACGGAGATGAGGGGATCCGACACCGCCTGAGCGATTCGCAACCGAAGGTGGTGGTGACCGACGCGGCCAACCTCGAGCGCATCGAGTCTTCGCTGGCTGAGCACGTGCTGGTGCTCGACGACCGGCTGCTATCCGGCGTCGACTCGTCGTTCGAGACCGTCGACACGGCGGCCGATGATCCGGCCCAGCTGTACTACTCCTCGGGGACGACCGGG
>CAXMLR010000021.1:0-1710 GCA_964194275.1 uncultured Solirubrobacterales bacterium | reverse complement strand
CCGCCACCGGAGCGGCTGCTCCCAGGCCGACTGCGGCGCCGGCGAGCAGCCGGCCGTGGCGCGAGCGAGGTGGGATGCCAGATGCCCACACCGCGAACGGGAACACGGTGAAGACGCCGACGCTCCGCAGCGTCGCCGAGGCTCCGAGCGCGGCTCCCATGCCGGTCAGCCACGGCCAGGAACCGCGGTCGCTGTTCGCCGCCCTGGATCCGAGATAGAAGGCGCCGGCCAGCGCGAAGGTGTAGGGAGATTCGGACAGCAGCGAGTGCTCGAGCGCGATCTGCGAACCCCCGAAGAGCACGACGCCGAGCGGAAGCAGCGCCAATCCGGGGCGGGACAGGAACGGCGAGACGGCTCGGTGCAGCGCGACGGCTGTCCCCACCCCGAGCGCGTGCTGAGTCGCGACCGTCACCGTCAGCCGGGAATCGACGCGGCGGATCGCGCGTAGGAGGAGCGGGTACCCCGCCGGCCGATAGGGATTCCAGAACAGCGAGCGATCCGCCGCCATGACGAACGTCCGCGCGTCCGGATAGCCGGTGAACGGCTCACGCCGTGAGACCATCAGCGCCAGCCGAATCGCCGCTCCCCCGGCGAGCAGCGCGAGGAACTGGGCCCGGTTCCTGCGGTCGGCGTCAGTCCTCATAGCCGACGAACGCGACGTGGCACTCGCGGCTGGCGGCCAGCGTAAAGCGCTGTGATGGGGCCTCGAAGGTGAAGGTCACATGCGCGGCGTGGGGCGCCGCCGCCCTGATCTCCCCATCCAGCCCCGCCTTGGTCGGCTGAGCGCTCAGCTGCAGCCGAAGGATCTCGCCCGCCGGCGCGACCACGCTCACCACGAGCCGAGTCGTCGGATGGGGGAGCTCGATCTCCAACCGGGCCTGCGGTCCGTGCAGGTACAGGTTCTCCCAGCGCGTCCAGCTGACGGCGCTGCTGCTGGTGGTCTCGGCGGTCCAGGGCCGCAGCAAGGGCGAGCGCCGTGCCACCGGCTGGGGGGACAGGATCAGATCGAGCCAGTAGCGCGACCAGGCGGGGGCGAGATCGGGGCGCCAGCGATCGAGGTATCTCGCCAGGATCACCTCGTCGGCATGCACGGGCCGCTCCCCAAACAGCAGCGGGTCGTAACTTGACCCGATCACATGGGCGCCGAGGTCGCCGAACACGAGCTCGAACTCGTGAAAGCTCACCCCCCGTCCCCAGCGGGCGATGGCGTGCACGAGCTCCTCCCGCCCGCCTGCGGCGGCCTCCTGCATCGCGGCCTTGAAGTCCTGGCGGTCGGAGTGCGGGTAATACTCGGCTGCCAGCTCGTCGGGAAGCAGGTGAAAGAACGGCATCTGTGCGGTGTGATGATCGAAATAGATCAAGCGGTTCGGGGTCTCGCAGACCACGATCACGCCATCGGGCTTGACCACATCTCGTGCCCGAGCCAGCACGGCCAAGCGTTCCCCGAGCGTCAGATGCTCGAGCACCGCGTAGAGCAGGAACACATCGACCTCGCCCCGGCGTGCATCAACCGCTTCCAGGATCGAGTTCACCGGGTGAAGCTCGAGCTCGACGTTTCCCAATTGCCGTCGGCGGATCTCCTCGTTGCCCAGCTCCAGCCCGGCTGGGTCGATGTCCAGGCCGATGACCCGCCCGGCCCGCTCGGCCACCGCGCAGCTGACGGCGGCGTTGCCGCAGCCATACTCAAGCACCGTCTTCCCGGCCAACGGC
>CAXMLR010000020.1:0-4116 GCA_964194275.1 uncultured Solirubrobacterales bacterium | reverse complement strand
GGCTCGTCGGCGATCAGCAGGTCTGGGTTCAGCACGAGCGCCATCGCGATCATCGCGCGCTGACGCATCCCTCCGGAAAACTCGTGCGGATACTGACGTGCGCGATCTGCAGCCTGCGGCATCCCCACCCGCTTGAGGACATCCACGGCGCGATCGAACGCTTCCTCTTTCGACATGTCGGTGTGCGCGCGAATGGCTTGCACGATCTGCGCGCCGACCTTGTGAAGCGGATGCAACGACGACAACGGATCCTGAAACACCATCGCCATCTGCTGGCCGCGAACTTTGCGCATCGAGTCTGAATCGAGCTTCAAAAGATCGACGCCCTTGAAAAAAACCTCACCGGTGATGCGCGCGGACTTCGACCGAATGAGACCCATGATGGTCATGAACGTTACCGACTTGCCCGAGCCCGACTCACCGACGATCGCCAGCGAGCCACCCGCCGCAACCGTCAAGCTGACGCCCCCAACCGCGAGCAGCGGCTCTGGCGCGGCGGCGAATGACCGTCGACGGGGCCGCGCATACTCGCGCGTAACGCCGTGGAGCACGAGCGCCGGTGGCCCAAGCGCGGTGGTCGGCTCCGCAGCGCCTGGGCCGAGGTGCGCCATCAATAGCTCGGAGCGTGTCTCGGCCATGCCTCTAGGCCAGCTCGTGACCACGCCCGGGTGGTGGCATTCGTAGCGGCGTCCGCCAGCCGTCGTGACTGGCGCCGGGCGGGCACACGCCTCGTCCGCAGCCGGGCATCGCGGCGCGAACGCGCAGCCTTCGAGCGGCCGGCGCGGGTCGGGTGGCTGACCAGCGAGCGTCGGCAACTCGCCACCGGCGACGGCGCCGTCCAGACGCGGCCGGCTCGCGAGCAACCCCTTCGCGTACGGGTGTCGAGCGCCCATCAGGATCTGTGCCGCGGTTCCGCTCTCCACGATCCGACCCGCGTACGCAACGGCGATTCGGTCGCAGATCCGTGCGGCTACGCCGAGGTCGTGCGTGACCAGGAGCAACGCGGCGCCGCGCTCCGCCGCGGCCGTCGCGAGCAGGTCGAGCACTCGCGCCTGGACGGTGACGTCGAGTGCGGTCGTGGGTTCATCGGCGACCACTAGCCGCGGATTGCAGGCGAGCGCCATCGCGATCATCACGCGCTGACGGAGACCTCCCGACAGCTCGTGCGGGTAGCAGCGCATCTTGACTCGCGGCTCGGGGATGCCCGTCTCCGCGAGCAGCTCAGCGATCTCCTCGGGCCCTGCGCCGGGCGCGGCCTCGGCGACCTGGGTGCCGATCCGCATCGATGGGTTGAGCGACCCCATCGGATCTTGGAAGACGGCCGTGATGTAGCTGCCGCGGCGAATCCGCCGCTCCTCGTCGGAGGCGGTGAGCATGTTCTGGCCGTCGAGCACGACGCTTCCTGTGACGACCGGCTCCGGGTGGTGGGTCAGAAGCCCGAGCGCAGCGAGGCCCAGCACGCTCTTTCCGGACCCCGACTCGCCGACCAGTCCGACGATCTCGCCCGGCTCGATCGACAGCGACGCGCCGCGGAGCGCGTGGACGTCGCCGCCGGCCGCGGGGAATGTGACGTGGAGGTCGCCGACCTCGAGCGCCCGGGTTGCGAGCTGCACCGTGGCGCTCATGCGGCAGCCTCGACCGCGTTGAAGCCAGAGACCGCCGCGAGGACCTCCTCGCTCGTGACCAGGCAGTCCCGCTGCAGGTACCGCATCGCAGTCAACGCCGCATCGTGAGCCCCCTGCGAGGAGCCGCCGACGCAGTCGGTGATCACCCGGCACCGGTAGCCGTGCTGGTGGGCGTCGACGAACGTGTAGTGGACACACACGTCGGTCAGGGAGCCGACGAGCATCAGCGTGTCGGTGCCGTAGGAACGGAGCACCAGGTCGAGTTCGGTCGCGAAGAACGCGGAATACCGGCGCTTGCGGATCAGGTACTCGTCGGGAGCCGGCTCGATCCCGGCGTCGAGCTCGGTGGCGGGGTCGCCTTCGAGGCAGTGGATCCCCTCGGTTCCGTCGAGCTCGCGCCCGAAGTCGATCAGCGTTCGCTTGTGAACCTCCTGGATGAAGATCGGGGGAATCCCGGCTTCGCGGACTGCGGCCAGGAGTTTGAGCGTGCGTGCGTGGCGCTCCCCGCCGCCCGACATGTGCGGAATCCCGCAATCTTCCGCGAGCACCTCGCCCTTCTGGACATCGATCAAAATCAGCGCTGGTTTTCGGTGCAGTTCCATTTGTGGGGCTCTCCAAAACACGAAAGGCCCGAGAGACGCACTGTCTCCCGGGCTTTTGTCCCGCCGTGTAGCGCGGCTATGTACGTGCCGGCCTGCCCTCTCGGACCAGGCCTGCCGGAATGCGGCAGCGGAACCCTAGGGCGCGATTCAACCTAGGGACAGGTGATCGCCTGGCCTATCGCCCGAGGGCCACAATCCGAGTTCCGGCTTCGGCCCCAGGGACAAGCGACGTTCCAAGGTGCAGTTTCCGCCCCGCGATCGCGACGCTCGATTCGAGCGGAAAGTTGTCTTCGTGGGACGACGTGCGCGACCTCCGCGGCTGGTACGACCGGCGATACGGTTCACCATGCCGATGACCGCGCCCGTGATCACGTTCCTGTCCGACTACGGCCACGATGACGACTTCGTCGGCGTTTGCCACGGCGTGATCGCCCAGCTCGCGCCCGAGGCGCGGATCATCGACGTGACGCACGGCGTCCCGCGACACGATGTGCGGGCAGGCGCGCTGCTGCTGCGGGGGTCGCTTCCGTTCATGCCCGCAGGCGTCCATCTCGCCGTGGTGGATCCCGATGTCGGCGCGGGCCGCCGCGCGGTCGCGCTGCGGGTCGCCGAGCGGGGGCGGGTGCTGGTGGGTCCGGACAATGGGCTGCTGATGCTTGCCGCCGAGCAGTTCGGTGGGGTCGTCGAGGCCGTCGACATCGGCCGCTCGCCGTTCCGGCTCGAACCGATCTCTGCGACATTCCACGGTCGTGACCTGTTCGCTCCGGTCGCGGCGCGCCTGGCCCGCGGCACGGTGCCAGCCGAGCTCGGCGAGCCGTGCGACCCCGAGGAGCTGGTCGCTATCGAGCTCCCCCGCGCGGTTGTGCGCGACGGATCGCTGACAGCGCATGCGCTTTACATCGATCGCTTCGGCAACGTGCAGCTGAACGTCTCGCACGCGGATCTCGATGGCGCCGGGCTACGGCTCGGGCAGCCGCTGGCCGTGACCGCCGCGAGCGGCGTCCACACAGCCCACTACGGCCGGACGTTCGCCGACGTCGCGCCGGGAGAGCTGCTCGTCTACGAGGACGCGCACCGGACGCTGGCGCTGGCGATCAGCCGTGGCAGCGCGGCGCGAGAGCTTGGCTTGCATCTGGATGACGAGCTGCGGATAAGCTCGTCGCGATGACCGAGCCCGAGGCGTGGCGGATGCTCGACTTCACTCCGGGCGGCCACGGCGACGGCTGGGAGCCGTTGCTGAGCTACGAGTGACACTCGGGGCACCACGCCTGCACTTGCGCGAGGCGGACTCGACCAACCTGCGTGCGCGTGAGCTGGCGGCTGCAGGCGCGCCGCACGGCACGCTCGTCACCGCCGGTGCGCAGACCGCCGGCCGCGGACGGCAGGGTCGCACGTGGATGGCGCCGCCCGGCCGGGCGCTGCTCTGCTCGCTCGTGCTGCGCGAGCCGCCCCGGCTGCTGCCGCTCGCTGCCGGCGTCGCGGTCGCCTCGGTGGCCGGCCCCGATGCGCTCGTCAAGTGGCCCAACGACGTGCTGCTCGGCGGGCGCAAGGTTGCCGGCATCCTCGTCGAGGGCCGCCCGCAGGAGCGGTGGGCTGTGCTCGGGATCGGACTCAACGTGGCGCTCCGCGACTCGGACTTCCCCGACGAGCTGCACGGCCGCGCCGGCACGCTCGGCCTGGCGACGACGGAGATCGAGCCGACCTTGTCGTGCCTGCTCGCGGCGCTCGAGCAGTGGCTGTCAGCGTCGCAGGACGAGATCCTCGAAGCGGTTCGAGCCCGCGATGCGCTGCACGGCCGTCCGGTCAACTGGGCGACCGGCTCGGGCACGGGCGCCGGGGTCGACGGTGACGGGCGGCTGATCGTCGTCACGGACGCCGGCGAGCGGCTC
>CAXMLR010000019.1:0-5831 GCA_964194275.1 uncultured Solirubrobacterales bacterium | reverse complement strand
TCGCCATCTATGCGTCCCTTTCGTCTCGTGGGCCGGTCCGGGATCTCCGTCCGGCCCCACTTTCAGAAGCCCGTCCGGGATCTCCGGCGGGCCCCTCGAACGGGGGGTGAGGCGAGCTTACTCCTGCGATCGGCCGCCGGCGAGCGGGACCACAGCCGACGCGTCTAGTCTTCGACCCATGGACGGTGCCTGGCTCGTCCGCATGCGCTGGCGCCGCCGCGGCGCCTGGCTCTGGCCGGCATTCGCGGCGGCGACGATCTTCGATGCGGTGATTGGGCGCGCCCTGCCTCCGTCGGGGGACACGCAGAGCCTGGTCGGCGCGGCGCTCGTGGGCTGCTTCCTCAATCTGCTGGGAATCGTGGTGCTGGGCCGGCTGTTCGGGGCGATCCTGCGCCGGCGGCGCCGCGATCTGCCCCGGATCGTCGCGCGGGACTACGGGGGCACGATGATCGTGCTCGTGATCGCGGCGGCGCTGCTGGGCGCCGGCTTGATCAACCACTCGACCGTGCTCGAGCACCGGCAGGCCAAGCGCGATGCGATCGTCCGCGCGCAGGCCTTCATCGGCGATCGCGCGCCGGCCGAGTTCCGGGCCGACATGTCGCTGGTCGACACCTACGCGATCGAGCCCGGAAGCATGTATCGCGTCTGTATCCCCAGCCACTACCGCTCGCGCAACTTCTGCGTCGTAGTCAGGACCAACATCCCACTGACCCAGAGTGTTAGGTTCGATGGGTACGAATCCAATGACGTGTTCGCCGCTGGGGCGAGATAGAGAGGAGCAGAGTTGTTCAGAGCTCGACCCAGGATTTCGGCGATCGCCGCATCAGCGGTGCTCGCCGCGGGGATGGGAGCGGCCGGGGTGGCGCTGGCGGCCCATCCGCAATCCGGGACCAAGTACCGCGGCTTCACGTCGGAGAAGGCCCTCGGCTTCAGCGCGCCGGTGAGCTTCAGAGTGTCAGGCGACGGCAAGTCGCTGCTCTCGTTCAAGTACTCGAGCCTCGGGTGCTTCGGCGGCTCCGACTTCAGTCGCGGCGAGGACCCGTTCACCAAGCCGTTCGCGCGGCGCCGAGTCGGGTCGATCAACGTCTCCCGCCAGGGCGCGTTCTCGATCCACGGAGCCGAGTCCACCTACACGATTCAGGGTCAGACGACGGTCACCACGACCACGGTCGCCGGGCGGTTCACGACGGCCAGGACCGCGAGCGGGACGATCCGCTTCACCCAGCTGTTCATGGGGCCGCACCTGACCATCAACCGCTGCGGACCGAGCAAACGGACGTTCACCGCGACCGCAACATAGGCCCTTTCCGCGGTCACTAGGCTGCGGGAGATGGCAGCCAACACCAAGCGGATCGCGCTGATCTCGGCCATTCTCGGTTCGGGGATCGTGTTCCTGGACGGGACGATCGTCAATGTCGCGCTGCCCTCGATCCGGGCCAGCCTGCACGGCGGGCTGGCCGAGCAGCAGTGGGTGGTGGAGGCGTACATGCTGACGCTTTCCGCGCTGCTGCTGGTCGGCGGCTCGCTCGGGGACCTGTTCGGCCGCACGCGCGTGTTCTCGGCAGGGCTGATCGGCTTCGGCGTCTGCTCGCTGCTGTGCGCGATCGCACCCAGCAGCACGCTGCTGATCGGCGCCCGGGCGGTGCAGGGAATCGCCGGAGCACTGCTCGTGCCCAGCACGCTCGCGCTGATCATGGACACCTTCGAGGATCACGAGCGGGCCGCGGCGATCGGTAGCTGGACGGCGTGGACCGGGATCGCGACCGTGATCGGGCCGCTCGGCGGGGGTATCCTCGTCCAAGCCGCGTCTTGGCGGTGGATCTTCGCCATCAACCTGGTCCCGGTGCTGGTCACGCTGACGTTGTTGCGCCGGCTGCCGGCCGACAAGCGCACCCCCGGCCACGTCGATGTCGTCGGCGCCGTGATGTGCACGCTCGGATTGGCCGGCCCGGTGTTCGCGCTGATCGAGCAGCCGACCTACGGGTGGGGGAGCGCACGCGTGGCGATCCCGCTGGTGGTCGGGCTTGTCCTGCTCACTGCCTTCGTGCCCTGGGAGCGGCGCAGCCCCCAGCCGATGCTGCCCCTCGAGCTGTTCAGGGTGCGCAACTTCACCGTCGGCAACCTGACCACGCTGATGATGTACGCCGGGCTCGGCGTGGCGACCTTCTTCCTCGTGCTGTTTCTGCAGCAGGTCGCGGGATATAGCCCGGTCAAGTCGGGAGCGTCGCTGCTGCCGATCACCGTCGTCGTGTTCTTGCTGTCCAAGCGCTTCGGCGCCCTGGCCGACCGGATCGGGCCGCATTACTTCATGGCTGGCGGCCCTGTGGTGGCCGGTCTGGGCCTGCTGCTGATCTCTCGCAGCGGACCTGATGCCGGTTACGTGAGCGAGATCCTGCCCGGCGTGATCGTGTTCGGGCTCGGGCTGGCCGCCACCGTGGCGCCGCTCACGGCGGCGGTGCTCGCCTCGGTGCATCAGCGGCACTCGGGTCTGGCCAGTGGGGTCAACAACGCCGTGGCGAGGGTCGCCGGCCTGCTCGCCATCGCCGCCCTCGGCGCGGTCGTGGCCGGAAGCTTCCAGAGCCGTCTGGATCACGACCTGGCCGGTCGCTCCCTAAGCCCGAGCGGGCAGACGGCCGCCGTCCGCGCACGGACCCGTCCACTGGTCATTGACACCCCCGGACTGCGGGGTGCCGACCGCACGGTGGTGCGCGCCGCGCTCGTCGACGCATCGGTCAGCTCGTTCCGTCTCGGGATGGAGATCGGCGCCGGCCTGGCGGTGCTCGGCGGACTCGTCGCACTGCTGGGGATCGAGAACCCGCGCCGCCGCGTGCTGTGCGCCGATTGCCCGGGCGGAGCGCTCACGGGGGCGAGCGAGGACACGGCCCGGAGCATGCCGCCCGTTCCCGCCGGGGCGCTGGCCGAGGAGGCCAGCGCCCGGGTCTAGCCGGCGGGCAGCCGGAACATCGACGGAAAGCGCAGGGCCAGAAACGGGTCGCCGGTCATCGTCATGCGCCCGCTGGAGACCAGCTGCGGCCAGCCGACCGTGCCGGCGACCAACCGGACGATGTCGTCGGCGCCCAGCTCGACCGCCGCGCCGGCCTCGGGCGCCGCGCCCGGTAAGACCCGCAGCTCGCCGTGACTGATCCGCAAACCCAGGCGGCTGATTCCGTGTCCGTCCGGGCGCCGCACGCGTAACTCCAGCGTCGCATCGAGGCCGCTGGCCCGCCCGGGATCAAACCGGGCCGGGAGCGCGACCTGTATCGCCCGCACCGCCGCCGCATGGGTCATCCCGTGAGCGCTCAACGTGGCCACGCGCTCGCCGCCGCCCCGCATCAGCGCCTGAACCCGAGACCTCACGGCTGGGCTCCGCTCGCCCTCGGGCCTGCTGCCCGCTCACCATCCTGCCTCGCCGGTTCGGGCAGCGCCCGAGTCATCCAGCGGGCACGCCATCTGGAGGCCGCGTGAGTCATCCGGCTGACATCAGGTACTGCATCGCCTCGGTCGGATCCGAGAACAGCATCAGCGCGTCGTCGGTCGCCACCATCCGGCCGTAGTGCGTGGACATCTCATGCTGGATGGAGTAGGCGTCGATCTCGTATCCGAGCTGGTCGGAGACCTCCGCGTAGGGGATGGCGAGGCGAACCTTGGCGCGGATGTCCCAGAACGACGGCTGCTCGATCACTTCGATCTCCTCTCGGCGCCCGAGGATGTCGGCCACCGCGTCGCCTTCGGCGCTCTTGGCCATCACGATCCCGACGTAGTCATAGTCGCCCTCGCCGCCCAGCGCGGCCGGGGGGTCTGCGGCCGGCGCTCGCCGCGCTGGGGTCGGACGCACACGCTGCGTGGGACGATCGGCAGGTTCAGGCAAGGCCGCCCCATCCAAACCCGTCTCCGCCAGCACCGCGTTGGCGTAACTGACGAGGTTGACGGCTTCGACCGGGGCGAGCGAGCCCAGCGCATCGGTCGCCTCCTGGGCGCCGGGCTGCCAGTCGGCCAGCCAGCCGTCGATCGTCTGGCGATTGTGGGCGCCGTGCTCAGGGTCAGCCAGCAGCATCCGGATCAGCTCCGTGGTCCACTCGCGCGCCCATTCCCACTCATGGTTGGCGACCTGCGCGATCACCGGGGTGACCGTGTCGCCGCACCCCGAGGCGGCCCGGATTCCGAGCTCACGCCGGAGCATCGTGCCGAGCACCGGCTCGAAGCACACGTTGGCGGCAACTATCACCTCGCCCCAGTCGGCGGTGGCGGCCAGCCGCTCGACGTAGCGACGCGTCGGCTGCCAGCGCTCGTCGTGCAGGAACGTCTCCCGCGCGTCTTCGATCGGGAACGCCCCGTGGTGCTGCTCGAGGTCCATCGCGTACAGCACGAGCGCCTGGGCTGAGCGCTGCTTCATCGCCGCCTGCAGGCACACGCAGGTGGCCACCGAGTCAGACAGGCAGTCGCGGCCAATCGTGGCCAGCGCGAACCACAGGCCGTGCTCGATGTAAGCCGCGACCTGGAGGTTGGCGCGCAGGAAATTCACCCACTCGGGCGTGAAATCGGCCAGCAGTCCCTCGTGGGCGGCCGAGCGGATCGCGCTCTCGATCTGGTTCTCGACGGCGCTGGCGCGCTGGTAATACGGCCGCTCCCACTGCTCCCCCGGATCCCGGAAGGCATACCAGTCGCCGCTGCGCAGCTTGGTCGAGGAGTCCTCCCAGGTCCCGCGGCCATCCTCAAAGGAGACCGGCCACCCGCGCGTCAGGTGGCGGTGGATCGAGGGCTGGGTGTCGATCGTGACGTCCTCATAGAGCGAGGCGCGGCGCTTGCGGGGGGTGAACCAGGCGAAGTCGCGCTCGGCGTCGGGGCCGGCGGGCGCCGGCGCCCTGTCGACGTGCTTGAGCGGCGGGGCGTCCGGCGTCGCCGCGAGGACGGCGTCGGCCGAGGTGGTGAATTTGTCGCTGAAGATCCGCGCCTCGTCGATCCCCTGTGCGCTCAGCATCGTCTCGGCCGCCTCGATCATCGGCGGCGGGCCGCACATGTAGACGTCCGGCGCGGCGATCTCCTGCGTGGTCAGATACTCATCGACGGCCTCGTGCACGAAGCGCTCCACCACCGGCGTGAAGCGAAAATCGCTGACCGCTGCGCCCAAACGCTCGATCTCCTGGACACCGAACAGGTCCTGCTCAGTGCGGGCGCCGTAGAAAAAGCGCACCGGCCGCTCACAGCCCTCTCCGGCCAGCTGGCGAAGCACGCTCAGGATCGGGGCCATCCCTGAACCGCCGGCGATCATCAGGATCGGGTGCTCGGCATCGCGCAGGCGAAAGGCTCCATAGGGGCCGGTGAAGCCGATCCGGTCCCCCGGCTTGATCTGGCCGTCGAGCATCCCGGACAGACGCCCGCCGGGGTAGCGCTTGATCATCAGCTCGATCCGGTCCTCGCCCGGCAGGTTGGCCATCGAGAACGAGCGACGGACCCCGTTCTCGCCGGGGACGTGGAGGTCGACGTACTGCCCGGGGGTGAAGCTGAAGCCGGGAGCGCTGAGGACGAGCCGGGTGATGTCGTGGGTCAGCGGTTCGACGTTCTGCACCATCGCCTCGCCGTCGCTGATCGCGTGCTCGAGCCGGTAGTTCTCGGGGTCGTAGTGGAGCAGCTCGACGACCAGATCCTGCTCGGGCATCGCCCGGCACATGAGCGAATATCCGCTCTCGCGCTCGGAGTCCGAGAGGGCGAAGTTGGAGTAGCGCTTGAGCGCCACGTCACCCTCCTGGAGGAAGCACTTGCAGGCTGAACACTGCCCCTCACGGCACCCGTAGACGAGGTTATAGCCCTGGCGGAAGGCGGCGTCGAGGACC
>CAXMLR010000018.1:0-5473 GCA_964194275.1 uncultured Solirubrobacterales bacterium | reverse complement strand
GGCAAACAGCGGGTCGTGCATCCCCCAGAAGCGCCCCGGGCGCGCGGCCGCCTCTGCCGCGCAGGCTGCCGCCCAGGCTCGCGGGTGGCTAGAACGAACCGGGAAGTGCCGAAACACGCGGCGCACCGGCAGCCTGGCCAGGCGTGCGCTGAGCACAGCACAGTGCGGACACTCGAAGTCGGCGTACTCGACCACCAGCCGTGCGCCCGGTGGTCCCTGCGCGTGGTCCTCGCTGGTGGGATCCGGAACCGGAGCTGAGCCGAGCTCCACGCAATCAGGCCGTGAGAGCGTCGAAAATCAAATTGGCCCCCGGCAGGTCGCCGGGCGAGGGTGCCTGATAGCTCCAGGTGACGAGGGCATCGGGACCGACGATGACCAGCGCTCGCTGCGGGAATCCACCGGGGTGGTAGACGCCGAAGGCCCGGCAGGTCTCGCCCTTGGGCTCGAAGTCAGACAGCTGCGGGATGCTGACGCCGAGCTTCTCTCGGAACGCCGTCTGTGAATGGTGAGCGTCGCACGAGACTCCGTACAGCGTGGCGCCGCGGGCGGTCAGCTCGTCGAGGACCTCCTCGTAGAGGTTCAGCTGGTCGCTGCAGACCGGGCTGAAGGCGAACGGGTAGAACACCAGCACCGTCTTGTGACCGGTCAGTTCGGCGCGGGTGAACTCGGTCTCGTCTTCGCGGCGAAGGGTGAACGGTGGAGCAGGAGTCCCGGGCGCAATGATGCCCGGCGCGCTCACCGGCGCAGGCCGAGCTCGCGGATCAGCGACCGATAGCGCTCGAGGTCGCGGCGCTGTAGGTAATTCAGAAAGCGCCGCCGGCGGCCGACCAGCATGAGCAGGCCGCGGCGCGAATGGTGATCCTTGCCGTGCGCGCGCAGGTGCTCGGTCAGCTCGTTGATGCGCTCGGTCAGCAGCGCCACCTGGACCTCGGCTTTGCCGGTATCAGCGGGGCTGTCACCGAACTGACTTATGAGCTCCTGCTTGCGTTCTGCGGTCATCGTCATGCGGCGGTTGAGGCTAGCAGAGAGGCTGTCGGCCGGATCAACCGCAGAGCTCGCGGGTTCGCTGTACGTCTCTGTTCATCTGCTCGATCAGCGCATCGACCGAGTCGAACCGGCGCTCGCCTCGTAGCCGGGCCACGAAGTCGACCTCGAGCGTCTGCCCGTAGAGGTCGACGTCCCGGTCGAGCAGGAAGGCCTCCACGAGGACGGCTCGGCCGGTGCCGAAGGTGGGACGCACACCGACGTTGACCGCGGCGCACGCGTCATGCGCGCGGGCGGCATAAACACCATGTCCGGGGCAGACGAGCGCCTCGTCGGGGACGACGTTGGCGGTGGGAAAGCCGAGCTCGCGGCCTCGCCGGTCGCCGGTGACCACCTCGCCTCGCAGCTGGAAGGGACGACCGAGGAAACGGGACGCCTGCTCGACCTCGCCGGCCAGCACCAGCGCGCGGATGTGGCTGGAGGAGACGATTTCGCCGTCGAGCTCGACCAGGGGCACGACGCGGGTGTCGAAGCTTGGCTCCATCGCCAGCAGCGCCGGGTCACCCGCCGCTCGGTGGCCGAAGCGGAAGTTCTCCCCCACCGATACGCGAGTGGCGCCGAGGGTGTTGACCAGCACCTCGTCGATGAACTCCTGCGGGCTCTGATGGGCGAAGCCGTTGTCGAACGGGATCAGGACGAGTTCCTGCACCCCCAGCCGCTCGATCAGCTCGGCTTTTGACTCGAGGCTGGTGAGCAGTTTCGGGGCCGCCTCCGGGCGCACCACCTGTAGCGGATGCGGCTCGAAGGTGAGGACCGTGTCGCTGCCGGCGATCACCTCGCGATGGCCGATGTGCACACCGTCGAACTCCCCCACCGCGATCTTCCGCGGTCGCGGCTCGGCCTCGTTCAGCTGGATCATCTGCATCGGCGCGCAAGCCTACGCACTACGACCTGAAACCGACGAACGGCTTCAGCAGCCCGGCCTGCTCGCCGGGCTGCGCGAGCGCGATCAGACCCTCGTCGTCGGTCAGTCGCACGACGCCGACCCCGTCGCCGGCCACGGCGACGCCGTGGGTTGCTCTGCGCGCGTCCTCGTCTGCGAGCCGGACCTCGGGCATGAATCCCAGGGCGTCACGCAGCGGCACGAGGCGCTCGACCTCGGCGTGCTCCACGTCGAAGTCTCCGATCCGGGTTCGGCGCAGCTCCTCGCAGTAGGCATCGCCGAGGGCGGCGATCAGGCTCCGGACGTAGGTGCCCGAGGAGCATTCGATCACGACCCCCCGCCGCTCGGGTTCCTGCCAGCACTGCTCGAAGCGGTAGACCTGGACCTCCCGTTCGGGCAGCTCCACCGGCTCACCCGCTCGGGCCAGCGCGTAGGCCCGGCGGCCGCCGACCTTGATCGCCGAAAACGCCGGCGGGCGCTGACGCACGGTGCCGGTGGGCAGCCGCAGCTCACCGTCGGGCACCACGCCGGTCCTGACGATCTCGCCGTCCGGATCTCCCGTGGAGGATCTCGCGCCAAAGCGCGCCGTGACCACGTAGGTTTTGGGCAGAGCCATGAGAAACCGCTGGACGCGGGTGGCGCGCCCGACCAGGAGCAGCAGCAGGCCGGTGGCGAATGGGTCCAGAGTGCCGGCGTGGCCGACCTTCACCTCGCGTCCGAGCCGGCGCCGCAGATCGGCCACCGCATCGTGTGAGGTGATGCCGGCGGGCTTGTCGAACAGGATGATTCCGTCCGAGACGTTCACGGAAGCTGCTGTGCGAGCTCGTTTCGGAGAAACGAAACGAGCTCTGCCCACGACAGCGCGGTGGTGAACCCAGCCGCCTGCCGGTGTCCGCCGCCCCCCTGGGCGCGGGCGATCCGCGAGACGTCGATGCGTTCGTCGCTGGCCCGCAGCGATACCTTGCGCAGCGGCACGCCGTTGTCTTCGCCCATCCGGTCGCGGACCAGCGCGGCCACAGCCGTCCCCTGCACCGCGCGAAGGTGGTCGACCACGCCCTCGGAGTAGCTCTCCTCGGCGCCCGACTCGGTGAAGTCGTCGGCGCTCAGGCCGGTGAGCGTCAGCCGACCATCGTCGTAGCGCTCGACATTGGCCAGTCCGCGGGCGAGCAGTGCGAGCTTTCCGTACGGAATGCCTTCGTAGACGCGGCGGTAGATCTCGTGGACATCGACTCCGGCGTCAATCAGCTCCGCCGCCATCAGGTGGGCGCGCGCTCCGGTGTTCTCGTACATGAACCGGCCGGTGTCGGTGATCAGCCCGACGTACAGGGCCTCGGCGATGGTCACCGTCGGGGCGACCCCGAGCCCGTGCATCAGGTCCCAGACGATCTCGGCCGTGCATGACGCCTGCGGATCGACCAGGTTGACGGTGCCGAACCGAGTGTTGTCGTGATGGTGGTCGATGTTGAGGATGCGGGCGCCGGGTCGCTGCAGGGCCTCCCCGGAGGTACGGTCCAGATTGCCGCAATCGAGAAACGTGATGGTGCGCTCGCCGATGTCCTCCGGCGGACTCGAGACCACGCCGCTAAGCGGCAGGAAGCGGTACTCGTAGGGGAGCGGAAATTCGTTGGCGTCGATGTAGATGACGCTGTCCTTGCCGAGCGCGACGAGCACCTGTTGCATGGCCACGAGCGAACCGAGTGCGTCGCCGTCGGGGTTCTCGTGGGTCACCGCGATCAGCTTGTCCGCCCCGCGGATCTCGTCGAGGATCCGTGCTCGGTCGGGACGGTTACCGTTCTCAGTCATCGGACAGCAGTTCCGTGATGCGCATGCCGTGGTCGATCGACGTGTCGTACTCGATGCTCAGCGACGGTGTGTGCTTGAGCGTCAGCTCGGAGGCGACCTTGCGCTGGAGGAAGCCGCGTGCGGAGCGCAGAACCTCGAGGGTGACCGTGCGTGCCTCGTCGTCGCCGAGGACACTCACATATACGCGAGCCTGCCGCAGGTCTGGGCTGGTCTTGACTCCGGTCACGGTGACGAATCCCACGCGCGGGTCCTTCAACTCCGAGGCGATCGCCTCGCTGAGGACGGCTCGGACGGCCTCATCGACGCGGCGCATGCGTCCGCTGCTCATCCTATCCGCCTGCGGCTAAAGGCGAACGAAATGGCGCGGCGCCCGGCGCGGCTCATGGGCGCAGGCACGCCGAGGCACCGCACGGGCGCTCAGGCGAGCTCGCGCTCGACCTGGCGCGTGGCGTAAGCCTCGATCACGTCGCCATCCTTGACGTCGGCATAGTCCCGCAGCACGATCCCGCAGTCAAACCCGGCCGCGACCTCCCGGGCATCCTCGTTGAAGCGCCGCAAGCTGGCGATCTCGCCGTCGTAGACGACGGTGCCGTCGCGGATCAAGCGGACCTTCGAGCCGCGGGTGATCTTTCCGTCGGTGACATGCGACCCGGCGATCACCCCCACGCGCGAGGCACGGAACGTCTGGCGCACCTCCGCCGAGCCGAGCACCTCCTCCACTTCCTCGGGAGCGAGCATGCCCTGCATCGCGCTGCGCAGTTCCTCGATAGCGCGATAGATCACGGCGTAGTGGCGAATCTCGACGCCCTCGCGCTCGGCGACTGCCCGCGCGTCGCCGACCGGGCGGACATTGAAGGCGAGGATCACCGCATCCGAGGCGGCGGCCAGCATCACATCGGACTCCGTCACCGCGCCGACCGCGCGGCGGATCACGTTGACCGAGATCTCGTCCTGCGGCAGCTTGGCGATCTCGTCCTCGATCGCTTCGAGCGAACCGGCGACATCGGACTTCAGCACCAGGTTGAGTTCCTGCAGGTCGCTCTTGAAGATGTCCTCCAGCGAGATCCGCTTGCCGCTGCGACGGGCCAGCGACTCGGTCTTCAGCCGGACCGCGCGCTCGCCGGCGAGCTGGCGTGCGCGGCGCTCGTGCTCCACGACGCGGACGCGTTCGCCTGCCTCCGGCACGCCGTCGAACCCGAGCACCTCGACCGGCTCGCCCGGCAGGGCTTCACTGACCCGGTTGCCGAGGAAGTCGTGCATCGCCCGCACCCGGCCCCAGTGGGCGCCGGCTACGAGCGCGTCGCCGACCTCGAGGGTGCCGCGCATGATCAGGATCGTCACCACGGGACCGCGGCCGGGGTCGAGCTTTGACTCGATCACCGTTCCCGACGCGGGGGCGTCGGGGTTGGCCTTCAGGTCCTCGAGCTCAGCCATCGCTGCGATCGTGTCGAGCAGGTTGTCAAGGCCCTCCTTGCTCCGGGCTGAGACGTCGACGAACTCCGTTTCGCCTCCCCACTCCACGGGCTGCAATCCGAGACCGGACATCTCGGTGCGCACGCGCGTCGGGTCCGCGCCCTCCTTGTCAATCTTGTTGACGGCGACGAGGATCGGCACGGCGGCGTCCTTGGCGTGGTCGACGGCCTCCTGGGTCTGGGGCTTGACCCCGTCGTCCGCGGCCACGACGATCACGGCGATGTCGGTAGCCTTGGCGCCGCGGGCCCGCATGGCGGTGAACGCCTCGTG
>CAXMLR010000017.1:0-4066 GCA_964194275.1 uncultured Solirubrobacterales bacterium | reverse complement strand
CGTTGGGGACGGTCCAGATTCTCGCCCACCAGTCGCTCCGCGGGGGCGGCGCGGCCGGGGCTGGACAGCTTCAGCGGCCACTGCCCGCCCGATTTGCCATCTCGGTGGACGTCGCTCTCGCCAAGGGCGCCACGCTCCAGCTGAGCCTGGGATCACCCAGACCGGCGACCACGCTCACGCTCACAAGGGGTGCCCAGGGCGCTGCGGTGCTGCGGGCCCGCGGATCCAGTTATCCGCTGGCGCCCCGGGCCGGCTGGGCGCGGGGTAACTCGCGTCACCTCGAGCTGACCAACGGAGTTCTGGCCGTCGACGGTCAGACGCTCGCACGCTGGCTGGGACCTCGCCGCGCCACGAGGCTGGTGCTGAGCGCCCTTAACGGGCGCTCAGAGGTGAGCGGACTGCTCATCACCGACGCGCGCCATCGCCCCTCGCTGCTGCTGCACCGGTTGACCGAGTTGCACGCCCGGGTTCCGCCCGGGGCGCTGCTCGTCGGGTCTGATCGCCGCGACCGTCTGCACTTCGCGTCGATTTGGACCAGCGGCTTTCTTCCCGGGGCGCTCTGGCAGGCGGCCACGCTGGCGCCTCAGGATGGGCTGTTCGCAGACTGGGCACTGGCGGCCACCCTTGGTCACCTCGGCCTTGAGCACGCCGCTACGCATGACGTCGGGTTCATGTACGGACAGTCGTCGCTGCTGGCCTGGCGGCATCTGTGCCGCAACGGTAGCCCTCCGGTGCGGCTGTGCAGGCGGCTGGCGGACAGCGTCCTCGCCGCGGCGGATGAGCTGCGGCGGCTGGCGTCGACCAACCCGGGCGCCGGCACGATCCCGACGGGCGCGGAAGGCCCGGTCGCCGAGACGATCGTGGACAGCATGATGAATATCGCCATCCTGCCCTGGGCGAGCCGGGTCAGCGGCGAGCGGTCATATCGGGAGCTGGCCTCTCACCAGGCGCACGTGATCGGCTCCCTGCTCGTCCGGCCTGACGGGTCGAGCTTTCAGGCGGTTCACTTCGACCGCTCCACCGGACGCATCGTGTTCGTCGGAACCCACCAGGGAATTGCCGACGCCAGCACGTGGGCTCGCGGTCAGGGCTGGGCCTTGTACGGCTTCGCGCAGGCCGCGCAGGATCTGCACGACCGGGACCTCCTGGCGGTCGCCCAGCGGCTGGCCGGATACGTATCGCGGCAACTCCCGAACGGCTGGGTACCGCCCTGGGACTACAGTGCCCCGGGAGGGCGACCGCTCGACGCGTCAGCCGGAGTCATCCAGGCCGCTGGCCTGTGGCACCTCCTAACGGCGTGCAATGCCGTGCCGGGGACTTGCGCCGACACCTCGTCCTGGGCGCCGCTCTCGCGCGCGTTGCTCACGGCCGCGCTCGGCCAGGCCAGCCCGCGCCCGCCGCTGGGCTTTCTCGGCTCACAGGTACTCAACGGCACGAGACCCACGTGCTGTAACGGTGGGGAGCTGATCTTCGGTCTCAGCTATGCCCTCGAGGCGCTGGTGCTGGAGCGGCAGCTGGGCGGCTAGCCGGAGCCTGCCCGACGCACCTGTGAGATCTCTGTCTCGCCCTGTGCAGAGAGCGCAACAGCTTAGGCCGCTCGCGCTGTGCCGTCGGGGCTGGGTCGTAGCCTGGTGTCAGGATGGCCAGACCGTCAACAATTCACGTCTGCTCGGCCTGCGGTCACGAGGCGCCTCGCTGGGCCGGTCAGTGTCCCGGCTGCGGTGAGTGGAACACCCTCGTCGAGGAGGTCCGCCGCAGCACCGGATCCGGTGGGGGTGCCCGCGGCCGGGGTCACGGCGGCGGGCGGCCGGTAACGCCGGTGACCTTGGCCGAGGTCGAGCGTCAGGAGCACGACCGCCTCAGCACCGGGATCACCGAGCTCGACAACGTGCTGGGCGGCGGCATCGTCCCCGGCTCGCTGGTGCTGATCGGGGGTGCGCCCGGTATCGGCAAGTCGACGTTGACGACGATGGCCCTGGCCAATCTCGTCGCGGCCGGACGCCGGACGCTATATGTCTCAGCCGAGGAATCTGCAGCGCAGATCCGCCTTCGGGCCGAGCGCCTGACCGGCGGCGAGGCGCTGCAGATCCCGGTGATCGCCGAGACGGACCTGCACGCTGTGCTGGCGACGCTCGAGCGCGAGCGCCCCGAGGTGTGCGTGATCGACTCCGTACAGACCCTGCAATCCTCGGAGCTGACGAGCGCGGCTGGATCGGTCGCCCAGGTCCGAGAGGTGGCGGCGGAGATCATGCGCGTCGCCAAAGCGCGGGGGATCGCCGTCCTGCTGGTCGGACACGTGACCAAGGAGGGGGCGCTCGCGGGGCCGCGAGTGCTCGAGCATCTGGTCGATTGTGTGCTGCAGTTCGAAGGGGAGCGTGAGCGCACCTACCGAACCGTGCGCGCGGTCAAGAACCGCTTCGGCTCGACCAACGAGGCCGGCGTGTTCGAGATGCACGATCACGGACTGGTCGAGGTGATCGACGCCTCGGCCCGGTTTGTCGGGGAGGCGACCCGCGCGCCGGGCAGCGTGGTGTTGTGTGCGATGGAGGGCTCGCGCCCACTGCTGGTCGAGGTCCAGGCGCTCGTTTCGTCCTCCGAGCTCGTCCCTCCCCGCCGGGTCGTGGCCGGGCTGGACCGCAACCGGCTCGCACTCGTGCTCGCCGTGCTCGGGCGTCATGCCGGCATTGGACTCGGTACGGCGGATGTTTTCGTAAACGTGGTCGGCGGCGTGCGGGTCGATGAGCCGGGCGCCGATCTCGCGGTCGCGCTCGCCGTGGCCAGTGCGGCCAAGCGGGTCGCCCTGGCTGGCTCGGATCCGCAGCGGCCGCTGGCCTGCTTCGGCGAGCTCGGCCTCACCGGCGAGCTGCGGACCGTCGCCCACGCCGACCGGCGGCTCGCCGAAGCCGCGAAGTTCGGCCTCGCGCCGGTGATCGAGCCGGGAGGTCATCCGACGCTGCGTTCCGCCGTTCGCGCGGTCATCGGCGCGCGCCCCGCCGTCGCGGCGGCGTAGCGCTGCGGGGCCCGAGCGCTGAGGGCCCCGGCCGGGTCGCACAAACTCAGCACATGCGATACGCGGAATACCGGGTAAAATCGGACTTCATGGCGTCTCGTTCCGGGGAAGAGCTCAAAGACGAGCTCGAATCTCGACAGGAGTCCCGGATGGTCAGGGCGCTTGAGATGGTCGCGCCGGGGACTGCGCTTCGCGAAGGGATCGACAACATCCTCCACGCGCGGACCGGCGGACTGATCGTGATCGGCGACGCGGAGGAGCTGGCGTTCCTGTTCTCCGGCGGGATCAAGGTCGAGCTCGACTACTCCCCGGCGTTCCTCTACCAGCTGGCAAAGATGGACGGCGCGATCGTGCTGAACTCCAACGCCACGAAGATCGTCCACGCCAACGTCCAGCTGACGCCCGATCCGACGATCCTGACACTCGAGACCGGGACGCGCCATCGCACCGCTGAGCGGGTTTCAAAGCAGACGGACTCGCTTGTGGTCGCCGTATCCGAGCGACGCGAGGTCGTCTCTCTGTACGTCGACGGCGTCAAGTACATCCTTGAGGAGATCCCGGTCGTTTTGGCCAAGGCCAACCAGGCGCTCGCCACTCTCGACAAGTACCGCAGTCGCCTGGACCAGGTCTCAACCCGCTTGACCGCGCTCGAGTTCGAGGGCGGCGCGACCCTGCACGACGTGCTCACGGTGCTCCAACGCGCCGAGCTCGTAACCCGAATGGCGGTCGAGATCGAGCGCTACATCGTCGAGCTTGGGACGGAGGGTCGGCTGATCGAGATGCAACTCGATGAGACGATGGTCGGCGTGTCAGCCGACAAGGCAGCCCTGGTCCACGACTACCTGATCGAGGACAACGATGAGCTGTTCGCCACGGCGTTCGAGCAGCTCGTGCGTTTGCCCCACCAAGACCTCTTGGACTTCGGTCGGCTCGCCGAGCTGCTGGGCCACGACCGCAAGTTGAACACCCTTGACTATCCCGTCTCCCCACGCGGGATCCGCATCCTGGGGCGCATACCGCGACTGCCCAAGCTTGTAGCTGTCTCTTATACACATC
>CAXMLR010000016.1:0-2283 GCA_964194275.1 uncultured Solirubrobacterales bacterium | reverse complement strand
GATCCCGCCCCATCGGCGGGCATTCGCGCTCAGCTCATTGTCCGGTAAGGGCCCTCTCGTGTCCTGCGCGCCGGACGGCCGCGCGGGCGCTCAGCTTTGGGTGGTTGGCGACGCCCGGCACACGCCGATGCCGCGCGCGGCCGGGGTGGCCGCGACCCAAGGCATCAACGCTGCCGATGCTGTCCTCGCTGATCTGGGCATCGCGTCTGCGCCGGCTCCGGCGCTACCCGCGCCAGCCTGTTGGCTTTGGACTGACGAGCGCCAAGCCGCCCGGATCGCCCTCGCCTTCCCGGATGGTCTGCCGCCAAACGGTCAGGCTGTGGTGCAGATCGACGGACCGAGCACGAGGCTCGCCAGCGAGGCACGCCGAGGCGTGGCCGAGCTGAAGGCACAGGCCTCCGGCTGAACTGCCCGCCGATAGGAGCCGGTGCGTTCGCATGAGCCAAGAGCGTCGCGGTCACGAGGACCTGACCCGGCTTGTGACCGACGGATGGCACTTCGATCCCTCGGTTGGGGCTTTCGTTGCGCTCGTGGCGATGCTTTACGTGGTTGGTGCGCGACGGTCGAGGCTGCGAAAGACCGGCCCGGAGGTGGGCCGGATGGGTGCCTTCTTTGCCGGGCTGCTGATTGTGGTGGTGGCGCTGGAGGCGAGCATCGATGGTCTGTCGGAGCGGTACTTCTGGATTCACATGCTCCAGCACGAACTGCTGTTGGTGATCGCCCCATCGTTGCTGCTGCTCGGCAAGCCGCTGCCCACGATTTGGCGCGCGGTGCCGCTCGACGCCCGGCGCGCCACCGCCCGCAGGATCGTCAAGAGCCGCCGTGTGCAGGGCGCTTGGGGCGCCACCGGGAGTCTGGCGCTCGGCCCAGGCGGCGTGGCTGATGTTCATAACGACCCTCGTGCTCTGGCACCGTCCCTTACATATATGACCTGACCCTGCGGATACCGGCTTTCCATGTCTTGGAGCATGGACTGTTCTTTGGCACCGCGCTCAACTTCTGGGCGCGCGTGATCCCAAGCCCGCCGATACGTCGGCTGCGTCAGCGAACCCAGCTCGTCGCCTACCTGGGTGGGGCGGCGCTGTTTGAGAACGTGTTCGACACGCTCTTCGTCGCTGCACCGCTCTTCGCCCATCAGCGACAGCTCTCTGACCGGACGGGACGACGCAAAATCTTTGTCCTCACCGCGGCAATCGTGTACGGCCTGGCGTTGTTCGTGGTCGCCACCGGCTGCGCCGGACGTCGTCGTGCCCCGAACGATCGGGTCGATCTCTGACGCGCGAGCCGCCAGCGTGCGGTTCGCCGGGTGGCGCTGAGGCCAGCCGGCACACCGTCGCCGGTTTGATGATGGCATCCCGCATCCTGACCTGCGCTACGCATCCGGCGCATCGGCAATAGCAGGTCACTTGCCTGCGGGCTGCGGCGTGGAGCTCAGACAGGGAGACGAACAGCCGCTACACCTCACCACTCATTTCCGCCGAGCGGATACAGCGCTGATCGCCGCCGCCATCCTAGGCGCCGGCGGCGCCACGGCGCGCTGCGCTCGCTGCGAGCGGCAGGGCGCATTACCAGAACGGTGTCCTGGACGAGATCGCGCTCGACTACTACGCCCAGTCCGACGATGGCACCGTGTACTACTTCGGCGAGGCCTCGGACTTCTAAGACCCGTCGGGCACGCATGTGATCAGCCACAAAGGGGTGTTCCGCTGCGGGCACGATACGAAGGTGCGGGATCGCGATGCCCGTGCATCCGCACATCGGCCAGCACTTCCACCTTCGCGACGCTCCCCGTTTGGGCTCGCAACGCGACTGCACGCGGGACAAACGCGCCTGCGGTGGGCGCAGCGGTGCTGGAGGGCGTCACCCCCCCGCCTGCGCGAACGGCGGCGGCCCGAGCAGCTTGACGGCGCCGGTGCGCTCGGCCGCCGCGCCGATCCGCTCGATGTCAAGCGGGCTCTCAGGAGGGAGTGCCCGTTCTGTGGCCGGCTGGCCGACGTCGCGGAAAAATGCCTCCATCGCGCCGCTGCCGGGTGTGATCAGGATCACGGCGCGCGCCATCTCAGAGGTGACGACATATGCGTGCGGGACGCCGCGTGGGACCGAGACGAAGCCCCCGGCCCCGAGCGTCCGTTCGTCGCCGTCGAGGTGGAAGCGAGCCTCCCCCTCGAGGATGTAGAAGGTCTCCTCCTCTGCGGGGTGTGTGTGAAGCGGGGTGACCTTGCCCCGGCGGGCAAGTTCCTCGACGAGGAGGAACGCCCCGCCGGTATCGGCGCCCGTCGCCTT
>CAXMLR010000015.1:0-5135 GCA_964194275.1 uncultured Solirubrobacterales bacterium | reverse complement strand
GGGCTGATCCTGGGCATCACGGCGGGGTCGATGATCGACGGCCGTTGGGGCCGGCTGAAAATCTGCCCCGGCAGCCGGTGCGGATGGGCTTTCTATGACGCGTCGCGCAATCGGTCCGGCCGATGGTGCTCGATGTCCGTCTGTGGTGCGCGGGCAAAGGCGCGAGCGCATTACCGCCGCCGACAGTCCGCGCCGTGATCCCCCTGCCGATCCTGGGAGGGCGATGAGAGTCGTGCTGCTGCTGGTGCTGCGGCGGGCCCGCAATCGGCCTGCTCGGTGGCTGTTGACGGCCTTCGGAATTGCTGGCGCGACCGCGTATGGCGGCGCCATCCTCGCCGAGGCGACGGTGGCCGGCGATGGCGCCGCCCGGGCCGTTCTGCGCGCGCTGCCTGCATCGGAGCGGGTCGTGCGCATCGCCACCTCGAACGTGGTGACGCCGGCACTCGAGCGCGCGGCTCGGAGCGGCCTGCTTCGGCTCGGCCTGCCCAGCCAAACCGAGGTGGTGCTGCTCAATCCAGTGCGGCTCGGCGCCACGGTCGTCAGGCCGGCAGCGATCGAGCCGCTATCGCGTTGGGCCAGACCCGACCTGCCGGCACGTTGCCTGCTCCACACCTGCCCGGTCCTCGCGCTCGGCGTCACCCATCCCCGGAAGCTGAGCATCCCTGGCTTCCGGATGCCCGTGGTCGGCCGAGCGCAGCTGAACTCCTCCGCTCCGCTCGGGTTTGCCCCGGGCACGCAATCTCGGGCTGGACAGGCGCCGGTGCTGCTCACCGGCGACCCAGCGGGACTCGAGCGGGCTTCCCCTCTGAACGGGATTTTTCGCACCCACAGCTGGTTCTCCCTGCTCTCAGGCGACGAACTGCACGCTTGGCAGCTCGCAGCGCTCCAGTCCCGGCTGCTGCGGGCTCAGTCGGATCTGGCGCTCACCGGGGGGCTGTCGCTGAGCGCTCCCTTTTCCGCGGTGGCCACCGCGCGCCGCCAGGCGCAGGGGGCGCCCGGACTGCTGCTACTGGCTGGCGGCGGTGCGATCGCCGTGCTGGCGTTGTTTCTGACCCTCACCGCCGGGGCGATCAGGCAGGATCAGCGGGCAGAGCTCGAGCGTCTGCGGGCGGCCGGCGCCCTGACGAGCACGCTGGTCAGCTTTGTCGTGTCCGAGGCGGCGTTCGTGTGCGCGATCGGCGTGCTCACCGGGGGGGCCGCCGCGATCGGCATCGCGGGCCTGTTGGCCGATGGGGCCGGTCTGCCGGTGGGCGCCGTGCTCGCTCACAGCCTGATCGGCTCGGCCGGCCTGGCCGCACTGGCGTCGGGCTGGCTCGGGGCCACGGCGCTCGTCACGCTGCTGCTGACCCAGCGCGGCTCCGGTCTGGCGGACGCTGCGGCGCTGGCTGCCGTTGCCGCCCTCGCCCTGGCGCTCAGCAACGGCGGGGGAAGCGACTCTCTCGGCATCCTGCTCGCACCGCTCGCCTGCCTCGCGGCCGGAGTCCTCGTGGCCCGCGCCGGCGCGAGCCTGCTGCAACTCGGTGAGCGCGCGGCCAGAGCCGGTCCCGTGCTCCCGCGGCTCGCTTTCGTAGGACTCGCCCGTTCACCTCTGGCGCCGTCGCTGGCGATCGCATTCCTGGCCGTCAGCACGGCGGTTGGCGGCTTTGCCCTGGAGTACCGCGCCACGCTTCTGCGCAGTGCGGCCGACCAAGCGGCCGATCGCGTGCCGCTCGATGCGCTCGTCTCCGCGGGCCCTGATTTCACCACCCCGCTCCGACTCGCGCCGCTCGCACGCTGGAGGTCGCTTTCAAGCGGCGCCGCGTTCCCGATCCGCCGGACGGAGGCGACGTACGCCGCGGGAGCGGGAAGCGCAACCGTGCCCGCCCTTGGAGTCCCCGCCGCCGCGCTGCCAGGACTACATGGCTGGCGCGCCGGCGACGCGCCGGCATCGCTGACGCAGATCTCCCGCGCCATGACGCCGCCAGGCCCCACCCGCGTGCCCGGACCAGCGCTCCCTGCCGCCACCCGCGAGCTTGTCGCTCGCATCCGCGCTCCGGGACTCGGGCTGGACCTCATCGCCGACCTGCGCGGGCCGGACGGAACCGTCAATCAGCGCCAGCTCGTCGCGACGGGGGTGCATGGATGGGCCAGGGCAGCGGTGCCGCGTGGTCGCTGGGAGTTGCAGGCATTGGAGCTACACGAGCCCACCGGGCTCGAGATCACCGCCGGCCATCAAAACGGTGAGAACCTCGCCGCGGCGACCCAGTCGAGCACCACCGTCGCGATCAGTGCCGTGCAGGCGCGCGACCGCGCCGGTCACCGCCTATTGAAGATCGACCTTCGCCGGTGGCGGGCACTCGGGGCGGCCACCGGCCTCGAGTCTCGTGCGGGGGGGGCGCAACTGCTGTTCGTCACGACCGGTGCCGCGGGCCTGCTGCGGCCTGCGCAACCGACCGATCTCCGGCCGCTTCCGGTGCTGGTGGATCCCGCAACCGCTGCTGCCGCAGACGCAGGTGGACGCCTCGCGCTGACCATCGACGGTGCGCCCGTCGCGGCCCGGGCGGTGGCGGTGCTGAGGCGCTTTCCGACCGTGCCGCCCGGGGCTGGTGGTTTCGTCGTCGCCGATCAGGCCGAGCTTGCCGGCGCGCTCGACGCCTGGCTCCCGGGCCAGGGAAGCCCCGACGAGCTGTGGCTGTCCTCGAAACGGCCCTTGGCGCTGAAGGCCGCCCTGCTGAGCAGGCCCTTCTCGCAGCTGACCTCGAGCGAGCGTATCGATGTCGAACGCAGTCTGAGGAACGCCGGCGTGGCCCGTGCGGTGCTGGGGGCCCTGCTGGCAGCCGCAGGGCTGGCGGCACTCCTGGCGCTGATCGGGCTGGCGGTTTCGCTGCTCGGTTCCGCGGAGGAGCGACGCGTGGTTGACGATCTTGTTGGTCAGGGAGTCGGGCCCCGTGCGCTGCGAGCAGAACTGCTCCTACGCTCGCTGTTCACCAGCGTCGCGGGGTGCCTGGCCGGCCTCGCGCTCGCGCTGGCGCTGACGCGCCTGGCGGTGGGAGCAGTCCACTCGGCCGCACAGATCGCCGATCCGGTGCCGCCGCTGGTCACGGTGACTCCGTGGACGCAGCTCGCACTCTGGGGTCTGATCGTGTTCGGCGCCTCGCTGGTCGCTGCGGCGCTCGCAATGCTGGGACGCGCCCATATCGGGAGACTGAGATGAGCGACCCGGCGGTGGAACTGCGGCAGGTCTTCTGCGTGCACCGAACCGCGGAGGGCGACGCAGCGGCGCTCCAAGGACTGACGGTGACGGTCAGCGCCGGTGAGGTGGTGTGCGTGATCGGTCCCAGTGGGGCGGGTAAGAGCACCCTGTTGCGCGTGCTGGCCGGGATCGAGACCCCGTCCGCCGGGGCTGTGCGCGTATTCGGCCACGACCTGGGGCGGCTGCCGGCGCGAGCACGGGCTCGCATCCGACGCGCGCAGATCGGGTTCCTCGGGCAGAACTGGAGCTCGGTCCTCTCGCCCGAGCTGCCGCTGCGCGACGCGGTGGCTCTACCACTCCTCGTCCGGGGGACGACTCGCCGTGCCGCCCGTGCGCGGGCGGCGGAGCTGATCGAAGCGGCAGGTCTCAGCGGTCGGGATCGGGCGTTCGCGGCGGAGCTCTCTGGAGGAGAACGCCAGCGCGCCGCCGTTTGTGCGGCCCTCGCCCACCGTCCGGCGCTGCTTCTGGCCGACGAGCCGACGGGTGAGCTCGACCGCACCAGCGCGTCCGTGGTCCGTGAGCTGATCCGGGACATGGCACGTGCCCACGGCGCGACGGTGATGATCGTCTCCCACGACAGCGCCACCGCCGGCGGCTCGGACCGAAGCCTGCGCATGCGCGATGGTCGTATCGAAGCGATGCTCGCCGGCGGCGAAGAGGCACGGCTGGTAGATCCGTCCGGGTGGGTGCGCCTGCCGCGCGAGTTGCTGAACGCTGCCTCGATCGGAGATCGAGTGCACGTAAGGGGTGCAAGTGCGGGACTGCTTGTGACGCGCGCCGGGGATCCTCCGGCCCCCAGGCAGCAGGTCTCCGTGGCACGCGAAGCCAACCCGGAGGCAGATCAACTGGACGTTGGCTGGAAGGCCGCTCAAGTCACCTTCCACGCGGTACGACGCGGGCATCGGGACGGCGCGGGCAGGCGGGTCGTGCTGGGCGGTCTGTCCGTTGATTTCGCACCGGGGCGATTGACCGTGGTGAACGGCCGTTCTGGAGCAGGCAAGTCGACGCTGCTGCGGTTGGTGGCCGGACTCGAGACCCCGGACGGCGGCGAGGTCTTGATCGACGGGACCGCCTACACCGGCGCGGACGCTGAGGCACCGGCTGCGCTGCGCCGTGAACGGATTGGTTACATGCCCCAGGATCCGTGGCCGGTGGGATTCTTGAGTGCGTACGAGAACGTCGTCCTGGCCTTGCAAATGCGAGGCGTCGCGCCGGCGGCCGCCGGCGCCGAAGCAACTGCCGCGCTCGAGTCCGTCGGGTTGCACGAGCGCGTGCGGCAACGGGCTAGCCGCCTGTCCGCGGGCGAAGCTCAACGCGTCGCCCTTGCGCGCGCGCTTGCCTGCGCACGCGGGCTGTTGATCCTGGACGAACCGAGCTCACGACTCGACGAGGCAGCAGCTAGATCGGTGGCCGAGTTGCTCGTGAGGGCGGCTCGCGACCGAGCTCACACGATCATCTGCGCCACCCACGACGAGCAACTCATCGAGCGGGCCGACGCGGTGCTCGCCCTGAGCGGATAGGACCGCCTGGATCGCAGACGGAGCGTGTCACCGTGATGCGGCGCGAAGGTCAGCGAGCGGGCTTCACCGTCGCGGCCGACCCGCCGCCTCTGCGCGCGGGCTCAGCGGCGGCCAGCACGCGGCCGTGACCGAGCAGCTCAAGCGCGCTGGCCACACCGATTGTGGGGGCGGTCCTGATCATGGGGTCGAGAGGAGAGGTGGCGGAGACGCTGAAGACCTGGCCGAGTTGCCGAAGCGCCGCTGTCGTAGGCTGCGCAATGAACGCCGGCTCGGCTTGCGTGCTCGCGGAGTTGCGCTGCGAGGCTCGCGGAGCCGCCAGCGCCGCGGGAAGGCTCAGGTGCCAGTCGAGCCGGCCGACGAGGATCTGCAGGACGGTGGTGATG
>CAXMLR010000014.1:0-3224 GCA_964194275.1 uncultured Solirubrobacterales bacterium | reverse complement strand
CCGAACGGCAGGTCGATCTCGTCGTGCAGGACCAGCACCCGCTCGAGCGGGAGCTTAAGCGCACCGCGGGCGGGGCTGACCGACTCGCCCGCGTCGTTCATGTAGGTCTGCGGCAGCAGCAGGGCGACCCGAGGACCCCCGGTGCCGGCGCGGCCCTCGGTGATCAGTCCCCGGTACTTGGCCTTGAGCCGGGGCAACTGCCACCGCGACGCCAGCGACTCTGCGATCTCAAACCCGATGTTGTGCCGCGTACGCGCATATTCTGCCCCGGGGTTGCCGAGGCCGACCAGCAGCCAGTCGACGGGGGCGCCGCGGCCTCTCGGTGCCATGGCGGGACGGAGCCGCTACTCGGAGGCGGAGTCGGCTGAGTCGCCGTCGTCGCCAGCGGCTTCGCCGTCGGGCGCGTCCTCGCCTTCGCCGACCACTTCGGTCTCCGCCTCGATCTCGGTCTCGTCCTCCAGCTGCAGGCGCGGAGGCAGGACGGTGGCGATCACCGTTTCCGTGTCGTCGAGCAGAGTCACGCCGCGCGGGGCGGTGATCGCCTCCAGCGTGAGGGTGTCATTCATCTGGAGCGCGGAGACGTCGTGCTCGATCACATCTGGGATGTCGTTGGGGAGCGCCTGGATCGTCACCTCTCGGGTGATCTGCTCGAGGACACCGCCCTCCTTAACTCCCGGGGCGTCGTCGCCACCCACGAGCTCGACCACCACCGTCGACTGAATCTTGACATCCAGCCGGACCCGGAGAAGGTCGATATGAACCGTATGGCCGTCCACCGGATGTCGCACCAACTCCTTGAGCACGACCGGCGTGGGCGATTCGCTGTCGATCTTCAGATCCAGCACCGCGCCCGCGTGGGCCAGCGCCTGACGGAGATCGCGCGAGTTGACCTGAAATGGGGTCGGGTCCTCGCCGCCTCCGTAGACGATCCCGGGGACTCCCCCTTCACGCCGTAGGCGCCGCACGGCCCGCGAGCCCTCGACTTCTCGATGGGTCGCCGATAGGGCGGTAGCGTCTGAACCAGCCATAGGCGGCGATGGTAGCGAGCACCTGCTCGGCAGGCGTTCCGGCGCGCTAGGCTTTCCGGTATGTCGGGCGAGGCTCAGCTGCTGCTGATGATCGCCGGAGTTCACCTCCTCGGTCTAGCCTGCGTGGCTGTCCTGATGCTGCCGGCGCTGCGCGACCAACGTGACTCGCCGCCCAGACCGATCGATGGCGACTCCGATGACGGCTGGGGCAATTTCCCGCGCCGGCCCCGCAGTCCGACGGACGTTCCCGGCGGCGGTCTGCCGCTACCGGATGCAGAACCCGCTCGGGTGAGACTACGCGGACACGAGCGCCTGGCTGATCGCGTGCCCGCGCGCGAGCGGCGCCCGGCCCATGAGCCCGAGCGCGAACCCGTGCCCGCCGGCTGGCCTTAGCGGCCCGAGTCAGAACTAGAACCGCGCAGTACAGTCGCCGTCGCTCTTGATCCGGCCGCTGATCGCGAGCAGGTCAACGTGCAGTCCTCTGATCGCGTCGCCGCTGCGGCGCACCCGCACGCACTGGACCACCGGCTGCGTCACGCTCGAGACGTTCCACGCCACGCGCGCTACACCAGTGCTTCCGACGAGTGAGAACCCGGTCGACGGCTGCAGCTGCAGAATCGAGACGCTCCCGGGTCGGCGCAGGGTGCTGCTGAGCTGCGCCACCCGGGTCCGGCAGGTCGGACCGGAACTACAGCCTGCCAAGCGGGACGCCATTCCCAGCCCGTCTCCCCGGGCCTCGGCCTGCACCAATGCGGTGATCGCGGTGCTCTCCGCTCCGTCGGTGCTGAACACCCGCGCGAGCAGCGTGCTGACGGCGAGGAAGATGAGGATGCCCAATCCGATCAGCAGCAGATAGATCCGGCGCACAACGGCGCACGGTAGCGCTCGCCCCGCGCGCTAGGAGTCGCTCAGCTCCAGAAAGCGATCGATCGAAGCCTCCTGATGATCGAGTCGCGCGGCCAGCGTCCGGGCGTGTTCGGCCGACAGCTCGAGAAAATCCTCCACGCAGCGTTCGGGATCGTCGGCCAGCGGATAGACGCGGGTGAAGTCCTGCTGCGCGCAGGCGATCCCGAGCGGCGGCCGCCCCTGGGCCAGCGTGCGAGCCCCGCACACCGGCGTCACCACGAGCTGGGATTCCCGCGCCACCAGCGCCGTGGGCAGCAGCCGCGGCGCCGGAAGCCGGACCGAGAGCTGGATCGAGTGGTCCACCGCGACGCCGGAGCCGATCAGGTCACTGAGCGGCTCCCGCCAGACGTCGAGCACGAGGTCGGCTCCGACCAGCGCATCCCGCAGAGCCGTCGCCTGCTCGAGGTAGAGCAGCTCGGCTTCCTCGCGATCCTCGGCGTCGGCCAGATCGAGGTCACACGGCACCCGCAGCAGCTCGTTCGCCGACACCGTAGTCCCGGCACCACGGCTGCCGGAGGCGATATAGGTCTGAAGCGTTCCGAGATCCCGGCGAGCGTGGAAGATCACCGTGACCGCGTCGCTCAGCGACAGGCCATCAACTCGAAGGGACACCGCGACCGCAGCAGAGTCGTTGAGCAGCGCCCGGCGGAGCAGCTCTTCCGCTGCGCCGTCGTCGGGTCTGGGGCCGTCCTCGAGCATGCATGCTCCTTCGGTTTGGCGTTGTGTTCACCACCTATTTACCCACACTGGGCGGCGGTGGGCCAACCTCCAACTGGAGAAAGTGCGCCGTCCCGGACTGGCCCGGCGGCAGATCGCGTCAGAGGAGGGGGCCAGCGGGGTAGGCTGGCTGACAAATGAAGATCCTCTACAAGCCATTCGCAATCATCGCCTCCGTGATCGCCGCCCGCGTCGGGCGCAATGTGTTCAAAGCCATCTGGGCCAAGATCGATTCCGCCGCGCCTCCCGAGCCGACCACAGAGCAGGCCACCCTGCCCAAGGTCGTCGCCGCTGCGGCGCTCGAGGCCGCGACGATGGCCGGAGTGGCGGCGGCCGCCGACCGAGCCGGCGCCCGCACGTTCCAGTACCTGACCGGGTTCTGGCCCGGCAAGCGGACGCAGGAACCGGCCGAGGACGCGTAGCAGACGCTCGTCTCACGCCCGTCCGTTCGCCCGAACAAGGCACCAAACCACCTGCCCGGTGACGATCGAGGCGCCTTGTTCGCTCCCAGCAAGAACAACGAACCACGATGGTCCGTGCGGGCGCAGGTTGGTGCTTTGTTCGAGCGCCGGC
>CAXMLR010000013.1:0-8415 GCA_964194275.1 uncultured Solirubrobacterales bacterium | reverse complement strand
GTTCAGTGGCGGGCCAAGCAGCCGATGGTCACCCGCTCGACCCAATGGTGGGAGATCGGGCTGTTCTCCACCTCCGAGCCAGGACTCGACCGGCCGGATCTGATGATGCACTACGGCTCGGTGCCGTTCGACATGAACACGGTCCGCTGGGGCTATCCGACCACCGAGAACGGCTTCTGCCTGACCCCTAACGTGTGCCGCGGACTTTCGCGCGGGACCGTGCGCCTGCGCTCCCGGGACTTCCGCGACCGCGCGCGCGTCGATCCGCGGTACTTCACCGACCCTGACGGGCACGATGAGCGCGTGATGGCGTACGGGATGCGGCTGGCGCGGAAGATCGTCTCGGCACCGGCGATGGCTCAGTGGGCGGCCGAGGAGTTGGCCCCCGGGCCCGATGCAGAGAGCGACGATGAGCTCGTCGACTACATGCACAAGACCCACAACACGGTCTATCACCCGGCCTGTACGGCGAAGATGGGACCGGACTCCGATCCGCTGGCGGTCGTCGATCCGCGGCTGCGCGTGCGTGGCGTGCGCGGACTGCGAATCGCCGACGGCTCGATCCTGCCGTTTCTGCCGGCGATCAATCCGTGCATCACGACGATGATGGTCGGCGAGAAATGCGCCGAGATGCTGAAGGCCGACGCTCGGCAGGGAGCGGCCGACGTCGCTGCCCCAACCACAGTTTGACCCAGTCCGAGCCGCCTGCGAGCGAGATCGCGTCGTTCCTCGCGGCGCACCCTCCATTTGACTCGCTCTCAGCAGCGGACGTGGTGCGGATCGCCGCCGCCGTCGAAGTCGAGCGCTTTCCCGCCGCAACGACGATCTTCTCCGAAGGCGCCGAGCCGGTCGAGCACCTGCGGGTCGTGCGCGCCGGCGCGGTCGAGATCGTCCACAACGGGCGCGTCCTGGACCTGCTCGGGGAGGGGGAGCTGTTCGGACATGCTTCGATGCTGTCCGGGTTGCCCGCCGGGTTCTCGGCGCGGGCGGCAGAGGAAGCCGTTTGCTTGCGGCTCGACGCCGAACCGGCGCGCGCGCTGCTGGCCGGCGCGGCGGGATTGCGCTTTGTCACCCGTTCGCTGCTCCAGGCTCCGCTCGAGGTGGTGGCGGTCAGCGACGAACCGGCACGAGATCCCAGTAACCAGCCCGTTCGCCGGCTGATTCGCAGCCCGCCGGTTGTGTGTCAGCCGGATGCCTCGATCCGGGATGGTGCGCGGCTGATGACCGCGGCCGGAGCCAGCTCGCTTGTCGTGCGGCTGCACGACGGCGGGCTCGGCATCCTCACCGACCGTGACCTGCGCACCCGCGTGCTCGCGGACGGGGTGCAAGGCAGCGCCCCCGTTTCGGAGGTGATGTCTTCGCCCGCATACACGTGCCCGCCAGACCGCCTCGGCGGAGACGTGCTGCTCGAGATGCTTGATCGCGGCCTGCGTCATTTTCCGGTGGTTTCGGCCGCGGGAGAGGTCCTCGGTGTGATCGAGGATCTGGACCTGATCGCGGTGCAGGCCCGCTCGTCGTTCTTTCTGCGCGGGCGCATCGCCGCCGCCAGCCACGTGGAGGAGCTCACCGCGGCCGCCGGTCAGCTGCGTCCGGCGGTGATCGCGATGCACGACGCGCGTGGCGCGGCGACGAACATCACCGCCGTGTACTCCGTCGTCGTCGACGCGCTCACGCGGCGGCTGCTCGAGCTGGCCGTGGCCGAGCTGGGCGAGCCGCCCGTCTCGTTCGCCTGGCTGGCGCTGGGCAGTCAGGCGCGCCGCGAGGCCGCGCCGAGCGCGGACGTCGACAGCGCGATCGTGTGGTTCGGAGAGGAACGGAGCGAGCTGGCGCAGCCGTACCTGCACACCGTGGCGGAGAAGACGATCGCCGGACTCGAGCTGTGTGGGTTTCATCCCGATGCCAACGGGGCCTCGGCCTCGAACCCGGTGTTTGTGCGCTCGGTGGAGTCATGGCAGCGGGCGGCGCGCAGCTGGATCGAGGATCCCGCGCAGGAGAAGGCGCTGGTCCTCGCCTCGGTGCTCGTCGACAGCCGGCCGGTGTGGGGCGTGCACACGGGGACGCCGGTGGCCGACACGTTCAGGCTCGCGCCCCAGAACCCACGGCTACTGCGGATGATGGCCCGCTTCGCCCTTTCGCATCGTCCGCCGACCGGCTTCTTCCGGGGTCTGGTGGTCGAGCACGGAGGCCAGCACCGGGGCCGCCTGGACCTCAAGCACGGGGGCCTGCTGCCGATCGTCGATCTTGCGCGCTGGGCGGCGATGGCGGCCGGCGTGACCAGCGCCGGGACGGTCGAGCGCCTGCGGGCGGCGGGCGCAGCCGGGACGCTGCCGGCTGCGGATGCGCATTCGCTGAAGGACGCGTTCGAGCTCATCACCGACCTGCGACTTGGGCATCAGGTGGGACAGCTGCGTGACGGCGTGCAACCCGACGACTTCGTCGATCCTGCGACACTCAGCCCGCTCATGCGAAGCCATCTCAAGGAGGCGTTCCGCGCCGTCGCCTCGATCCAGAAGCGGATCGCCTCCGAGCTGAGCGTGGGCGTTCGATGACCGGCGGCTGGCGCGACTACCGGCCGCCGATCTGGCTCGCGATGCTCGGTCTGGCGCTGCTGTTGACGGTCAACCCGCCCTACTTCGGAGCGGCGCTGATCGGCGCAGCGATCGGGGTCGCGTTCCGGGTCTGGCAGCGACGGCGACACGGTCCGCTCAGGCGAAGCTGATCACGCTGCGGATGCCGTCCTGGCGTTCCATCAGCTCAAACCCCCGCCCGACCTCGTCGAGGGTGATTCGGTGCGAGATGAAGGGATCCACGTCGAGACGGCCGTCGAGATAGAGCTGCACCAGTTCCGGGACCTGGTCTCGCCCCTTGACCCCGCCGAACGACGAGCCGCACACGCGCCGGCCGGTGATTAGGTAACGCGGGATGATGTCGAGCGTCTCGCCCTTGCCGGCGACTCCGGCGACGGTGCACAGGCCCCAGCCCATCCGAGCCGCTTCCACCGCCTGGCGCATTATCGCCACGAGTCCGGTGGCCTCGAACGTGTAATCAGCGCCGAAGCCGCCCGTTTCCGCCAGCACGCGGGCCACGGTCTCGGGACCACCGATCCACATGTCCGTGGCGCCCTGGCCACGGGCCAGCTCGAGCCGTTCCTCGGAAAGATCGACGCAGATGATCCGCTCGGCCCCCTGCAGCCGGCAACCGGCGACGGCACCGAGGCCGACCATTCCGGCGCCGAACACGACGCACGTCGATCCGGCCTGCACGTCGGCCGTGTTGATCGCGGCGCCGAGCCCGGTGGAGAGGCCACAGGCAAACAGGCAAGCCCGGTCAGCGGGCGCCTCCGGCGAGATCCTCGCCAGTGCGATCTGTGGCATCACCGTGTACTCGGCGAACGTGCTCGTGCCCATGAAGTGGCGGATCGGCTCCCCTGCGCGGGACAGGCGGGTCGTGCCGTCGGGGAGGTAACCGAGATTCTGCTGCTCGCGGATGGCCAGACACAGGTTGGTCCTCGGACTGCGGCAGTGAACGCACTCGCGGCACTGCGGCGAGAACAGCGTCACCACGCGGTCGCCGGGCTTCACGTCGTTCACGTCCTCGCCGACGCGCTCGACGATCCCCGCACCCTCGTGACCGAGCACCGTGGGGGCATAGCCGGATGGGTCCGCGCCCGAGGCCGTGTACATGTCGGTGTGGCACACCCCGCACGCCTCGAGGCGGACCAGCACCTCGCCGGCCCGGGGCTCAGCGAGATCGACTTCGGTGATCTTCAGCGGCGCCCCGAACTGCTCCAGGACCGCGGCACGGATCTTCACGGCGGGATGCTCCTCTCTGCGTGATGGGGAGGCGCAACACTAAACGGGCGCGCTGCATGAGCGTGTCGTCCGCTAGCGTCGCCATCCGATCCCGCATCGAGGAACGCGCGCGGAGCCGCGGCCGGCGTCCCCAAGCTGAGCGGCCTCGCCGCCTCCTTGCGGCTCGCCCGAAGGTTCCTCCCTCGTGAGCGCGCTGGCGACGCTGCTTCTCCCGTGGCCGCGCGTCCCGTCGCGGGACGCAGCTGGAGCCCCAACTCGCTTCGGCTCACGAACCCGGCTAACTTTCCGGGCGTGCCCGGATTCGACGAGCTGGCCACCACGCAGGCGGAGCGCCTGGCGCTGGCGCGGCTGCGTCAAGCTACCGGCACGATTGACGGGCCGATGGAGCGCCACTGCCTGCGTTGCCGGCAGATCGCGGCGCGCATGGCGGCGTCCCGCCGCTGGGTGATCGACGGGGAGGTAGTGACGGTGGCGGCGATCCTTCATGACATCGGTCTGTACCCTGGCATCGCCACCGATGCCGCGTACACGGCCGACGGAGCATCGCTGGCGCGAGCGCTGCTGCCCGAGCTCGGTTGGGGCGCGGATCGGGTGCAGCTCTGCGCCGACGCAATCGATCGCCACCACGACGTGCGCCGCCAGCTCGCCCGCGGCGCCGAGGTCGAGGCGCTGCGGCTCGCCGACCTGATCGACCTCAGCGGCGGGGTCGTGCGGTTCGGTCTCGACCGAGGCTGGCTGCGTGAGTGCTTCGCTCGGGTTCCGCGGCGCGGCCTGTACGGGGAGTTGGCACGGGAGGTCGGTCGGGCCATGCGGGAGCGTCCGCTGACCCTGCCGCGGATCTTTCTGCGGCCTTAGGGAGCGGCCGCGGCCACAGGAGTCCGCGCGGAGCGGGACGGTGCGGCTGACCCGCTGGGGCCGCGAGCGACCAGATCGTTCACGGCCGGCCGCCTGGAGACCGCTGTGTCGCTCCGAGTCCCTCAACAAGCCACAATCGTTCTCCACCGCCAGGTGCCCCCCGAGCGCGGTTTTTGTCCCGGGAGCGCCTGACCGACCACCACCGTCGATGCGCAGTTTCGACCGCGAGCCCGCCGCGCACCCCAGACGGCCAGACCCACCGTTGCCCCCGGGCTGGCCAACCAGCCAGTAGTAGGATCCGCGACACCCACGCCGGCACCCGAGGAGGGGCAGTTGTCATCTACGAAGAGCGACCTTGAGCACGTCCTCGTCAGCGAGCGCAAGGACTGGCTGGATGGACCGCCCCACGAGCTGTTCTCGCAGCTGCGCACGGAATGCCCGGTGCACTGGACGGCGGGAATCACCGAGTATCCGAACGAGGCCGGCTACTGGTCGGTGACCCGGGCCGATGACGTCCACACCGTCAGCCGCGACTGGCGGACGTACTCCTCCGAACTCGGAGGCGTCACGGCGGTGACCGACGTCTTCCCGATCGAGTTGATGCGGGCGATGTTCATCGGTATGGATCCGCCCAAGCACGATCGCATCAAGAAACTCTTTCAGGCCGGCTTCACTCCCCGGCGGATCGCCGCGCACGAAGACGCGATCAGGGCGATCGTGCGCGACGTGCTCGACCGCCTCGAAGGCCGGGAGACGTGCGATCTCGTCACCGACGTGGCTCAGCCGGCCGTTTCCCGGGTCATCGGCAGCTTCATGGGCATCCCGCCGGAGGACGACGCCGCGTGGGCGACGCTGATGAACTCCGCGCTCGGGGCCGGGGATCCTGACCTCAATCCCGACGGGATCGAGAGCGTCGTCACCAATGACATCCCTCAGGTCTTCGCCCGCTGCCAGCGCATGATTGCCGAGCGGAGAGAGAACCCGACTGACGATCTGACGAGCGTGCTCGTGCACGCCGAGATCGATGGACAGAAGCTCGAGGAGCACGAGATCGTGATGGGCTTCTTCCTGCTCGTCGCCGCTGGGAACGACAGCACCAAGGCGACGTACTGCAGCGGCATGCGGGCGCTGATGGAGCATCCCGACCAGCGTCAGGTGCTGCTGGAAGAGCCCTCGCTGGTCTCGAGCGCCGTTGAGGAGTCGCTGCGGATGTTCCCCGCGTTCGCGCATTTCCGTCGCACGGCGACGTGTGACACAGAGCTGGCGGGCCAGCCGATCCGCGAGGGCGAGAAGGTGGTGATGTGGTACGTCTCCTCGAACCGTGATGAGACCCGTTACGACGATCCCGACCGCTTCGACGTTCGCCGCAATCCTGAGCACCAGGCCTTCGGCGCGGGTGGCCGGCACTTCTGCCTCGGGACCGCACTCGCGCGATTGGAGCTCATCATCATGTTCGAGGAGACGCTCAAGCGCTTCCCGGAGATGGAGCTCGCCGGCCAGCCGATGGTGGTGGAGTCGGCGTTCCTCAACCAGCTGAAGACACTCCCGGTCCGCCTGCGACCAGCCGCATAACAGTCCTCCACAGCGCCAAGCTGACCCGCAGCGTGCGGCGGCCGTGGTCATCTACCACGCGATTGCGCTCGGCATACCCGCGCTCGGCGGAACGATCGGCTTCGCGCGGTTGCGCGGAACGGTCGGCTTCGCGCGGTTGCGCGGGACGATCGCAGTCCGAGGCTCCGCGCTCGAACCCCGCGCGGCGGTGGATGGTCAACCGGCCGAAGCCATCGCTCTGCCGGCGGTTGATGCGGCCGACCTCGCCGCCTGAGTAGCCTCCGTTTGCATGACCCAGGTCGCCGTCGTCGGCCACGTCGAATGGGTGGACTTCATCCCGGTGAGCGCCTTTCCGCGTCGTGGCTCGGTGCTCCATGCTGAGGGTTCGTTCGCGCGGGCTGCGGGTGGGGGCGGGGTGGCGGCGGCCACGTTGGCCGACCTCGGCGCGGACGTGCACTTCTTCTGCGCGCTCGGCCAGGACGCGCATGGCATCGGTGCTCAGGACCAGCTGCAGGAGCACGGAGTGACCATGCACGTGGCCTGGCGCCGGCAGCCGACGCGGCGCGCCGTGACGTTCCTCGAGTCAGGCGGTGAGCGGACAATCGTGACGATCGGAGAGCGCCTACACCCAGTCGGAAGCGACAAGCTCCCGTGGGAGCTCCTGCAGCAGGCCGCCGGCGCGTATTTCACCGCGGGAGACAGTGGGGCGCTCACGCATGCCCGTCGAGCGCGAATTCTGACTGCCACGCCTCGGGGCGGTGTCTCGCTGCAGGGCGCCGGGGTGCCGATCGATGCGCTGATCTTCAGCGCCCGCGACCAGGACGAGCAGGCGGTGGCCCAGCAGGTCGGCCCCAGGGCACGGCTGATGGTGGCTACCGAGGGCGCCGACGGCGGTGGCTGGTGGGGTACCTCGACGGGGCGGTGGGAGCCGGTCCCGGTGCCCGGCGAGGCCCGGGACAGCTACGGCTGCGGTGACTCGTTTGCCGCAGGTTTCACCTTCGGGCTGGCTCAGGGGGACACCGTGGCAGCGGCCGCTGCCGTGGGTGCACAGTCCGGGGCTCGGCGGCTGACCCAGTCCGGAGCGCCTTGATGGGCCAGCCCCGGGAAGGGTTCCCCGGGCGGACCCAGATCCATCTGGGTCCGCCCGGAGTGGCCAAGGAAGTGGGGGCGCAGTTCCTTGGCCGTACGGCCAGGTTATTGCCTGATCCAGCCGTGGCTAAACATCAAATGCTCAACCTGCCCGGATGAAGGCCTCGATCCGGGCGCCCACGCGCTCTGGGTCCTCCAGATGCAGGAAATGGCCGACGCCCGGCATCAGTTCGAAGCCGCTGGCGGCCGGCAAGCTTCCCGCTCCCCGCCGGGCGATTTGCGCGTCCATACAGCCGTCGGTCGCGCCGTGCAGATAGAGCAGCGGCGTGCGCGGTGATTTGAGCAGCCATGAGCGCTCCTCGGCGTACGCCGCCTGTCGGCGCCAGGGCAGCAGGAGCGCCCGGTAGTACTGCAGCGCAGCCGTACGACGCACGGGATCCTCGAATGCCGCCAGCACCCGCTGCACGTCCTCGTGCGCCGGATACCCCGGCGACCAGGTCTCCCAGAGGCGCGGGATCAGCCGCGGCAGCGCTCGCTCGGAGATACCGGGCAGCAATTGAAAGAACATGTACCAGCTGCGGCGCAGCTGCCGCGCAAGCAGCGGCAGCTCGCGCGGGAGCTGGGCCGGGCTCTGCGCGAGGGACACCAGAAGCCGCATCGGCGGAACGGCCAGCGTCACGATCCGCCGGAACAGCTCCGGCCGATGTGCGGCGATCAGATATGCGGCTGCGGCACCCCAATCGTGGCCGATCAGAACGGCGCGTCCGTCCCCGCCGAGGGCGCGATGCAGTCCGACGACGTCGCGCGCCAGGGCCCCGAGCTCGTAGCTTCCGTCGGGTGCCAAGTCGCTTGGGGCATACCCGCGGGAGGAAGGGGCTACGACCCGCCAGCCGCGGTCCGCTAGACGCGGACCCAAGTACCGCCAGGTCCACGGCGTATCTGGGTAACCGTGCAGACATAGCGCCAGCGGCGCGTCCTCTCGGCCCCAGGCCAGCGCCGCGAGCGTCAGCTCGCCGACCTGCAGGCGCAGCTGCTGCGGCTGTCTGTCGTCCGGGCGCGGCACGAACCGATCAAACCATATGAACAATCATGGGCGCTCGCGCCCACC
>CAXMLR010000012.1:0-4288 GCA_964194275.1 uncultured Solirubrobacterales bacterium | reverse complement strand
GATGTCGATCTTCTCGCCGCGCAGCTCGGACACGACCATGCGCACTCGGGATCCGCGCGGGCCAACGCAGGCGCCGACCGGATCGACACCGTCGACGTGGGAGACGACGGCGATCTTCGAGCGGTAACCGGGCTCGCGGGCCACCCCGGTGATCTCCACGAGACCGTCGGCGATCTCCGGAACCTCGAGCTCGAACAGCGACTTGATCAGTTCAGGATCACGCCGGGAGACGATGATGCTCGGACCCTTGGTTGAGTTCGATACGTCCTTGATCACGGCCTTGATGCGCTGCGAGTGGTCGTAGCGTTCACCGTCCACCTGCTCGGACTTCGGCAACAGCGCCTCGACGCGCTCGCGGAGCTGCACGAGCGTGTAACGCGAGTCCGACTGCTGGACGATGCCGGTGATCAGCTCACCGACCCGGTCGCGGTACTCCTCGAACATCATGTCGCGCTCGGCTTCGCGGATCCGCTGCAGAATCACCTGCTTGGCTGTCTGGGCGGCGATCCGGCCAAAGTCGTCCGGCGTGACGTCGGCGGTCTCGATCTGATCCTCAAACTCCTTGAGCTTCTCCAAGTCGATCTCCGGCTCGGGCGGCTCCCGCATCTCGCCGGTCTCGGGATCGACGGTCGGCTGCTGGTCGGTCGTCGACTCCACCAGCAGTTGCTCTTCGAGCTCCGGCGGGATCTTCAGCTCCCAGACGCGGAAGTCGCCGCTGTCGCGGTCCATTTCGACCTTCGCATAGCGAGCGGCTCCGGGCGTCTTCTTGTACGCAGACAGCAGCGCGTCCTCGAGCGCTTCCATCAGCTTCTCCTGAGAGATGTTCTTTTCCGCTGCGAGGCCCCGTACGGCCTCGACGATTTCACGTGACATTGGTCAGTCTCCGGGAACGAGGTTGGAGCGTGCGATCTGCTCGTAGGGGATCGTGACGACACCGCCACCGGACGCGATCGTGACTTCACGCTCAGAGGCGCCGACGAGTTCTCCGGTCACGCTCTTATGTCCATCTCTGGCCTCCCGCAGCCGCACACGGGCGTGCCGACCGAGGAAGCGGCTGTAGTGCTGGGGCTTGGTGAGTGGGCGGTCCTGCCCCGGCGAGGAGACCTCCAGCGAGAACTGCTCACGGAGATCGCTCAAGCGCTCGGTGACCCGCTCGCAGAGAGCCAGGGTCACGCCGTCGGGGTGATCGATGAACAGACGCAGCGTGCTGCCGCCGAGCACTTCCGCCAGCAGCACCTCGACGTCGGGTTCGCTAGCGGCGAGCCGAGCCTCGATGTCAGTCTGAAGTGCACTCACGATCTCCTCCGTCTGAAAACTCATAAAAAAAGCGGGCCAGCGCCCACTTCCGAAACCTCACCGGGAAGCGCCCGGCGCACAAACTGTGCCTCTCAGCGTAGCACTGCGGAGCCGCCCCCGAGGGTCGCAGGCGAACGCTGTGCCGGCGATTTTTGGGTTCCGAGCTACTGGCCGGATGCGCCGGCGGCTCTTCTGGCCTGGTCGCGGTAGCGCCGGTAGTCGCGGCGGCCGGGCGCCATGCCTGCGGCCTGCGCCAGCGGCTTGCGGGCTTCGGCGTGGCGACCGAGCATCTGCAGCGAGCGGCCAAGGCAGAACAGGGCGTAGTCGTTCGTTGGGGCGCGGTCGATCACGGCCTGAAACTCGTGCGCCGCCTGCTCATAGTGCTGGGTGTGAAACAGCGCCCGCCCGAGCGCTTCCCGAACCGAGGTCTTGTCCGGCGCCAGGTCCCGCGCCCGGGAGAGCGGAATCGTCGCCTGGTGGTGGTGTCCGCCGTCGAGCAGCTCGGTGCCGCGGCGATACAGCTCGTACGCGTCGTCCATGGTCCCCATTTTATTCCCCGCGCGGGCGCCTCCAAGTCGATCCCGGGGCGACCCAGGTCGGGGGCAGTGCCCACAGCGCCCGCAGGCGGCCGAGCACTCCCATCCCGGTCTGCAGCTGCGAGCGGACCGCGCGGCGCCCGGCTCGCGTAGGAGCCGCCGAGCCCCCGCCGAATCGCGCCATGCGGATGGCGCGGACGTACGCCGCGGCCTCCGGCGAGGACGCCATCCAGCGCTCGAGCGCCGCCAGCGTCAAGCCCGCAGCCGCCGCCCGGCCAGACCGGGCGAGCGCCCGCTCTAGCTCGAGAACCCAGGCTTCATCACCCGGGACGCGGCCGTGCGTCGCGCCCCGGGCAGCCAGCCCCAGCAGCCCGAGGGCCACCACAACCGCGATCACGACCGGCACCGGGGAACCTCCGCCGGGTCGCGAGCGGAGGCGTGGCTGTGGCGCCGGGGCGCTCACGTCCCGGTGACGAAGCAGCGTCGGGTGCGGGGCGGTTCCGATCTTTCCGTTCAGCGCGGACAGGGGGACCGCGCCCGCGCGGGCCGGGGCGCTGGCGGGGGTCGGGTCGAAGCGGACCCACCCGAAGTGCGGAAACCAGACCTCGACCCACGCGTGGGCGTCGAGGTCGCTGACCAGCCACTGACGCGTCGTCGTGCTGTAGGCGCCGGTGGTGAATCCGCCCACCACGCGCGCCGGGATGCCGCCCATCCGCAGCAGGAGCGCCATCGCGCCGGCGAACTGCTGGCAATACCCACGCCGGTCGGCGAACAGGAAGCTGGCCAGCGGGAACGTCCTGAGGGGCGGATTCTCATCGTAGACATAGCCGCGGTGGAGGTAGCCCATCACGCGTTCGATGAAGGCGTAGGGAGTACCGGCGCCGGATGCCAGGTGCCGGGAAAGCCGGTACGCGCGACCGTAGGGCGACTGCTCGATCAAATTGATTCCGTCCGATCCATACAGGCCGGCCGCTTTCAGCACCGGCCCCGAGGTGCGAAACGGCGGGAACACGACGGGCACGACCTGGCTCGGGGCCGAACCGAACGGCAGCAGCATCGAGCGGTAGAGCGCCAGCTCGGCGGGCGGGTAGCCGGTGGCCGCCCCAGCGAGCTCAGCCGGGCTCGGCTGGGGCGAATACGTGCGAACCCGGTAGCTGTCGCCGGGCTGCAGGGTCCCCGGCACGGTCCAGGTCCCGGCACCCGCTCCGCGCACGGGCGTTTGCCCCAGATGCTGTGGGGCCTCCGCGGCGCCGGCGACGAGCACGTCGTTTGACTGCATCGCGCGGAGCGTCACCTGGATGGTCTGCGTCCACCGCGTCAGCGCCGTGGCGTCCGGAGCCGGCAGCACGACGCTGTTCGTCGCCCGGGCCCAGCCGCGCCCGTCGAACGCGTCAAGATCCTCCGCCTTCCAGTAGTCCGCACGTGAGGCCTTGACGTCGAGCACCTCGCGCCCGGTGCGCGGCCAGTGGAGCGGCCCGTAGTGCTGGGAGAAATCAAAGCGCTCGAGATGACCCGCCGCCAGGTTGCCCGCCAGCGCTTGGAAGTTGAGCCACGGAGTGTGCGGATCCAGCCTCGGTGCGGCCACCATCGCCGCAGCGCCGGCGAGAATGCTCACCACGACCGCCAGCGGGGTGTCATAGCGGCGGATGCGATCTCCCCACATGAACACCGCCAGCAGCGCGAACAGAATCAGGCCGTGGAGGTAGGGAAGTTGGGGTCGGGCCAGGGTGCTGGGCACGATCGCCAGCACGATCAGCGGCAGCGCGGCGCTTGCGCGCCAGCCCGCGCCGAGACGTGGCGGGGCAAAGCAGAGCACGAGTGACGCGTCGAGCAGCAGTACGCCGGCGCCGAGGGAGACGACAACGCGCACCCAGTCGTTGATTCCGGTGTAGGGCACGAGCACATGCGAAAGCGCACTGAGCCCTTGGCCGACCCCGCGTGCGGACACCCCGAGCCGGGCGTGCACGACCCAGCTCACCGGGATGCCGCAGAGCGGGAGCATCGCCACGATCGCCACCGCCGCGAGCGCTACGCCCAGCGCGCGCGAGCGTACGGCCAGCGCGCGCCCCGCCCCGGCCACGAGCACGGCCAGCCCGAGCAGACCGAGCAGCCGCCAGATCGGCGCCGGGCTCAGCAACGTCCCCCACCGCAGCGCTCCGTACAGGGCGAGCGCGGCGAACGCGGCGAGACGCAGTCGCGGTCGCTCTCTGACCGCGAGCTCGGAGCGACTGCGGGGCCGCCGAACCCCGCGGGGCTCGAGCACAGCGACCTGGGCGGTGCTGCTCACGCCGCGTAGCTCCCCGGTGCCGCGGAGCGGACGCCGAGCACGTAACCATTGCACCCTGAGACCTCGAAGCTCGGAGCGGCCGAGAACCGCGGCGTGACCGCGACGGGCAGTATCAGGACGGATGCGCCTGCCCCGGCTGCGCTCAACGCGGCCGCCAGCCGCTCCGAGG
>CAXMLR010000011.1:0-5238 GCA_964194275.1 uncultured Solirubrobacterales bacterium | reverse complement strand
GTACTGGATCGTCGACGCGACGCTCGAGACGGAAACTGATCCCCGGGTCTACGAGGGCCGATATCACGCAGGTGGGAACCCACGCATCAAGTCGGCCGACGAGGCTGCGGAGATCGTCCGCGCCTGTGAGCATCAGACGGGCGAGATCACCAAGCTCGAGAAGACCGAGCGCAAAGAGCGCTCGCCGCTGCTCTATGACCTGACTTCCCTCCAGCGCGATGCCAACAGCCGCTTCGGCTTCTCGGCCCGGCGGACGCTGGGCGCCGCACAGCGGCTCTACGAGGAGCACAAGGCGCTCACCTATCCGCGTACCAATTCCCGCTTCATCACGGGGGACATGATCGGTGAGATCAAGCCGATCACAAAGCTCGTCGGGGAGCAGCGCGAATACGCAGCGGGGTCGAAGTACGTGCTCGGTCTCGACGTGCTGCCGCTGGCCAGAGTGGTCAACGACGCAAAGGTGACCGACCACCACGCGATCATCCCGACCCGCGCCGAGCGGCATCCGGTCGACAAAATGAGTAGCGACGACCGCCGCATCTACGACCTGGTGGTAAAGCGCTTCCTGGCCATCTTCCATCCCGACGCGGTGTTCGAGAACACCCGGGTGGAGACGACGGTAGCGGCTCACGTGTTCCGCACCCGCGGCAAGGTGATGCTGGTTCCGGGCTGGCGCGGGGTCTACGGTGAGACGGCGGACGCCGACGCCGAGCGCACCGAGGACGACGAGGGTCGCGAACAGCAGCTGCCGAAGCTCGAGCGAGGTGAGAAGGCGGACGTCAAGAAGATTGCCTCCGAGGAGAAGGTGACCAAGCCGCCCCGTCGATACACCGAGGGGGCACTGCTCGCCGCGATGGAGACGGCGGGCAAGCTCGTCGATGAGGATGAGCTGCGGGAGGCGATGAAGGAGTCCGGGATCGGAACCCCGGCCACGCGCGCGGCGATCATCGAGCGACTGCTGCAGGTCGCCTACATCGAGCGGGACGGACGCGCGCTGGTGGTGACCGAGAAGGGACTCAACGTGATCCGCCTGCTCGGCGAGCACGCGCTCACCTCACCGGGTCTGACCGGTGACTGGGAGAGCCGGCTGGCCAAGATCGAGACCGGGGCGGACTCGCGCGAGGCGTTCATGGGGGACATCGTCAGGTTCACCGAGGCGACGGTCGCCGAGCTCGACGCCAACCTCAAGGAGGTCCGCATCCCGCGGGCCAACCTGGGGCGGTGCCCGGTGTGCGGTCGCGACATCATCGAAAACCGCAAGGGCTATTCGTGCTGGTCACGCGACGATCCGGGGTGCGGTTTTGTGATCTGGAAGTCCAAGGCGGGAAAGCAGCTGCCGATCGTCGTGGCCAGGGAGCTGATCAAGACCGGCCGAACCGAAAAGGCGATCACCGGCTTCAAGGGTCGTTCCGGGAAGAGCTTCCGCTCCCGTCTGGCGCTCCAGCAGAGCGATGAGGGCAAGTGGCGGGTCGAGTTCGACGAGCCGTGGGCGAAGGAGGGCGCCAAGCCGCCCGAAGCCGAGGCTGAGGCCGACACGGCGTCCGCCGGGGCACCCGCTCAAGAGCCCGCAGCGGCTTAGCCACCGGGCACCACGGCGCCGAATCGCGGCGCGCCCCGGTTGCCGTCAGGGCCACTCGCCACCATAGGCCGATGGCGCTCACACTCGTGCTCGGTCCGGCGAACTCGGCCAAGGCCGGCGAGGTGCTGGGCGCGTTCGCGGACGCGGCCCGGCGCGACGCGCTGCTGGTGGTACCGACCGCCGTCGATGCCGAGCACTACACGAGGGAGCTGGCCGAGCAGGGGACGGTCGTGGGGTCGGTGCTTACGTTCTCGGGTCTGGCCGGCGAGATTGCGCTGCGCGTCGGCCGAGATGGCAGGCGTCTCTCGGCGCTCCAGCGCGAGCGCGTGCTGGCGCGGGCGTTGGCCGGACTCGAACTCGAGCTTCTGGCCGATTCCGCCTCTGGGCCAGGATTCGGGGCGGCGGCCGGGGAGCTGATCGCGGAGCTGCAGCGATCATTGGTCACCCCGCAGCGCTTTGCCCAGGCGCTCGCGGCGTGGGCGGCCCAGGACGAACGACGTGCCTTGTACGCGGCCGAGGTGGGATCGCTCTACCGCGCCTACGCGCGTGAGCTCGAGCGGCGCGGTCGGGTCGACGCCGAGCTCTACGCCTGGCGGGCGATCGACGGCCTCCGAGCGCAACCGGGTCGTTGGGGCGAGACTCCCGTGTTCTTCTACGGGTTTGATGATCTGCTCCCGATCGAACGCGACGCGATCGAGACCCTGGCCCGGATCGTCGGCGTGGAGGTGACCGTGTCGCTGACCTACGAGCCGTCGCGCGTGGCGTTGAGCGCCCGGGCCGAGGCGGTGCAGGAGCTGAGAGCGATCGCCCAGCGGATCAGGGAGCTGCCCGCGCTCGACGAGTACTACGCCCCCGCGGCCCGGGAGGCCCTCCATCACGTCGAGCGGTGGCTGTTCGAACCCGAGCCGGCTCGCATCGACCCCGGTTCGGCGGTGCGCCTGCTCGAGGCCGGCGGCGAGCTGGCCGAGGCCGAGCTCGTGGCCGCGGAGGTTCTGGCGTTGCTGCGTGCCGGGGTCCCGGCCGAGGAGGTCGTCGTCGTGTGCCGCTCGCTGGCTCGCACCGCGCCGGTGATGGCGGGAGTCTTCCGCCGCTACGGGGTCGAGCTGGCCAGCGCTCACCGGGTGCCGTTCTCGCACACCGCGCTGGGGCGCTCGGTGCGCGCGCTGGCCAGGTGCGCGCTGGCGCCCGAGGCTGAGGCCGGGGACCTGCTCGATCTACTGCGCGCGCCGGGTCGGCTCGAGCGCATCGAGCTGGCGGACGCACTGGAATCCGAGGTTCGCCGGGAGGCCTTGCAGACCGCGGAGCAGGCGCGTGAGCGGCTGGGCTGGTCTCTCGAGGAGATCGAGCGGCTGCGAGCCGCGGAAGAGCAGAGCGGCGAGCTGGCTCGGCAGGCGCGGCGGATGTTCGCCGCGCCGTATCGAGGCACCGCGGCGCTGCTTGGCCCCTCCGAGACCCTGGATGCCCGTGCGCTGTCAGCGCTGCTCTCGGCACTGGCCGAGCTCGAGGAGCTGGGTGAGCACCTGAGCGGGCCCGAGCTGCTCGAGCTGCTGGAGCGCCTCGAGATCCCGGCGGGTCAGCCGGTCCGCCCCGGCGCGGTTCTGCTGGCCGAGCCGCTGGCCGTCCGGGCGCGGCGCTTCCGCGCGGTGTTCGTGTGTGGGCTGGGGGAGGGCGAGTTCCCGATGCCGGGCTCGAGCGAGCCGTTTCTCTCCGATCAGCGCAGGCGTGAGCTGGCGCTTGCCTCGGGCCTGCGGCTGCCGGCGAGCGAGGATGCGCTCGCCCGCGAGCGGTATCTGTTCTACGCCTGCGTGTCGCGGGCCACCGAACAGCTGGTCCTGAGCTACCGCAGCTCAGACGAGGAGGGAAACCTGGCGCTGCCCTCGCCGTTCGTGGCCGACGTGGCCGACCTGTTTGTCGAGGACTGGGCCGATCGCCGCGGCCGGCGGCTGCTGGGCGACGTGGTCTGGGATCCGCCGGCCGCGCCGACAGCGCGGGAGCTCGCTCGCGCCCGCGCGTCCGCCGCTGCATCAGCCGCGGCTGGCGCTTCGCCGGTGCACACGCTCAGCGAGCGCGCGCTGGTTCACGTGCGTCACAAGGACATCGTCTCCGGGGGCGCGCTCGAGAGCTATGCCGACTGCCCGGTCAGATGGCTGATGGAACGCCAGCTCGCGCCCGCGCGCTTTGCGCCAGATCCCGACCCGATGGCCCGCGGCAGCTTCATGCACGCTGCGCTGGAGGAGGTGCTTGGGCGCCTCGACGGGCCGGTAGCGTCCGGGACCCTGGCCGAAGCCCTGCGGATCCTCGACGAGGTTGTGGCTGAGGTCCCGCCGACGATCGCCCCGGGACGCTCGGAGGCCGTGCGCACCGCGGCGCTGCGGTCGATCGAGGCGGATCTGCGGCGCTACCTGATCCAGGAGGCCCGCGACGGGTGCGATTGGGAGCCGCAGGGGCTCGAGCTCCGGTTCGGCTTCCAGGGCGAGGAGGGCTCGCTGCCGCCTGTGGCGCTGGGCGACGGGAGTGACCGAATTTTCTTACGTGGCGTGATCGATCGCGTAGATGTCGACCCCGATGGCAGCGGGCGTGCGCTCGTACGGGACTACAAGAGCGGCGCCAAGCGGCCCGAGCAGCAGGGCGCGCGGTGGAGCACCGACCGCCGGCTCCAGGTCGCTCTGTACATGATTGCGGTCAGGGAACTGCTCGGCCTTGACCCGGTGGCGGGCCTCTACCAGCCGCTGGGCGGTGGCGACCTGCGACCGCGAGGCGTGTTCTTGAAGGGGGCTCCGGTCGGCTCACGGGTGCTGGGGACCGACGCACGTGACCGCGAGGAGCTCGAGGCGGTCCTCGACGAGGCGCGCGCGCGGGCGGTGGAGCTCGCCTCGCGGCTGCGCGGTGGAGTGCTGGAGCCTTGGCCGGAAACGTGCTCGCGAGACGGCTGCCGGTATCCGGGCATCTGCAGGATCTCCTGATGGAGTTCACGCCGGAACAGCTGGCTGCGATCGAGCGCCGCAGCGGAGAGCTGCTGCTCGACGCGAGCGCGGGCAGCGGCAAGACCTCGGTCCTGGTCGAGCGGTTTGTCCGCGCGGTGACCGAGGATGGCGTCGATGTTTCGGCGATTCTGACCATCACCTTCACCGAGAAGGCCGCCGCTGAGCTGCGTGATCGGATCCGGGGACGGCTGCGTGAGCTCGGCCGGCTCGAGGCGGCGCGGGCCACCGAGGGCGCCTTCATCTCGACCATCCACGGGTTCTGCGCGCGGATCCTTCGCACCCACGCCCTCGCCGCCGGCATCGACCCAGCCTTCACCGTGCTCGACCAGCCCGAGGCCGAGCGACTGGCCGACGCGGCCTTCGACCGCGCCCTGGAAGACCTGGCCCAGAACGACCCCGGCGGAATCGATTTGATCGCGGCGTATCAGAGTGGACCGCTCCGGGAAGCCACGATCGGCGTGTTCGGAGAGCTGCGGGCCCGCGGGGAGCTGCACCCTTCGCTGCCGCGACTTGGACCGGCTCCGGATCTCGATCCGCTGCGTGACGAGCTTGAGCAGGCTGCAAGCGCCGCGGCCGGGGAGCTCGGCGGGCTCCCCGCCCCCGCCGTGCGGGTGATCGAGGCGCTGGACCGGCTCGAGCGCTGCGCGGAGGTGATCCTGCTCGCCGACCCGTGGC
>CAXMLR010000010.1:0-8037 GCA_964194275.1 uncultured Solirubrobacterales bacterium | reverse complement strand
CAAGCCACCCGCGGAGCGGGATCGGCTCGGGGAGATTCTGGTGCGATTCTACATAAACGGTCCGTTGCGTCACCGGCTGCTCAACGGTGACCCGCATCCGGGCAACAGCCTGTTCCTGGACGACGGACGGGTCGCATTCATCGACTTCGGGTTCTTCAAGCACCTGACCGACGCCGATGTGGGTCAGCTGCTCGCCTCCACCCGCGCGACGCACGCGGGCGACGCGCAGGCGCTGCTGCAGGTCGTCGCGAGTCTCGGCGCCCTGCCGCCCGATCCCACGCTCGCCGAGCCGTTCCTGGAGAACTACGACGCGATCTTCGGCTGGCTGATGGTCGATCAGCCGCTGAAGGCGGACCCGACGAAAACGGCAGACATGATGCGGCGGTACTCGCAGATGCGCAGCGCCGACGGCTTCGATGGACTCGTGCTGCCGGCCGAGCATTTCGTGCTGATGCGCTCGGTGTTCCTGCTGATCGGCCTGCTCGGCCAGCTCGGTTCGACGAACACCTGGCTGGACATCGCCCGCGAATGGCTGTTCGGCGACGAGCCGGTCACCGAGCTGGGACGGGCTGAGGCGGAGTTCTTCGGCGATCGATTCGAGTACACGACGGAGGTGACGGCATGACCACGGCGACAGCGCCGGCAAGGACCCCGACGCTCAACGGGCTGCGGGTCGCGCATGAGACGTTCTGGCATGGGCTGCAGGCCGACGGTCTGATGTCCCGTGGCATCGAGGGTTCGGACATCGCGAAGTTCACCTTCAACCGGCGCACCGCGTTCATCCTCAAACACCCCGACTACATCGATCACGTTCTTCACGAAGGGGTCGACCACTACCACAAGTCGATCGAGTACGTGATCTTGGGTACAGCGGTCGGCCTCAGCTTGTTCACCGACGAAGACGAGTCCTGGCGGCGGCATCGGATGATGCTCAACCCCGTCCTGACAAAACGGCACCTAACCGGTCTATTCGACTTGATGGTCGATCCGATCGAGGCGTTTCTGGACGGCATGGACGACGGCGAGGATCGCATTGCGATCGAGATGAGCCAGGCGATGACCGCGCTGACGCTCGACGTCGTTGGATCGGCTTTGTTTGGCCGCGGGATGGCCGATCTGGCGGTGCAGATGGCCCCGATGGTCACCGACGGTCTACAGGCCGCGGAGTTTGCGATGCGGTTGGTGCTGGTGCTGAACCCGCCCGTCTGGCTCGCCCGCGCGACGGCGGCCGTGATCGGACACGCGCCGTTGCTACCGCCGCCGCTGGACGGCATCCAGTCGATCCTTCGCAGCATCGATCGCACGGTGTGGAATGTGATCCACGAACGTCAGGCACACCCAAGCGATACCGAGGATCTGCTCGGGCTGCTGCTCACGATCCGCGATGAGAATGGCCAGGTGCTGCCGTTGCGCCGCGTTCGCGACGAGGCTGCGACGTTCATGCTCGCTGGGCACGAGACCACCGCCAATGCGCTGAACTGGATGTGGTATCTGCTGGCGCTGAACGCTGACGCCCGGGATCGGATGCTCGCCGAGGTCGACGAGGTGCTGGAGGGCCGGCGTCCGACGGTCGCTGATCTCAAGCGCTTACCGTGGACCGCGGCCTGCGGAATGGAGGCAATGCGCATGTTCTCTCCGTTGTGGATGCTTCCCCGTAAGTGTGTGAAGGACGACGTGATCGACGGGCACCGCATTCCGAGAGGCTCGACCGTCCTGATGCCGATCGATGCGCTGCATCACGATGAGCGGTTCTGGGATCAGCCGGAGGTGTTCCACCCCGCGCGCTTTCTGCGCGAGAACGCGCGCGGACATCACCGCTCGGCGTACCTGCCGTTCGGCGGGGGGCGGCGGGTGTGCGCGGGCCAGAGCTTCGCGGTGATGGAGATGACGCTGGTCACCGCGATGCTCTCTCAGCGGTTCGTCTACGACCTCGTGCCAGGGCATCCGGTTCAACGGGACGCGTCGTTCACGCTGCGTCCTCGATATGGGCTGAAGATGATCGCTCGCCGGCGGGTAGGCACATTCGAGCGATCGGTGGCGGCGTGAGCCGCGTCAAGATCAAGGAGTCCCGGGTCGTGATCACTGGCGCTGGCAGCGGGATCGGTGCGGCGACGGCGCTGAGGTGCGCCCGTCTCGGTGCCGAGGTGCTGTGTGTTGACATCAACGAGGACACGGTCGCGGCCACCGCGGAGGCGTGTCGGGCGCTCGGAGCGAACGCCACCGCACGAGGATGCGACGTCGCGGACGCTGCCGCGCTGGAGTCGCTTGCGGATTGGGTTGAAGCCGAGCACGGACCGGTTGACATGCTCGTCAACAATGCTGGGGTTGGGATCGGCGGTCCGTTCCTGGACGCGAGCGTTCACGACTGGGACTGGCTGATGAGCATCAACCTCGACGGCGTCGCGTACGGATGCCGCGCGTTCGGGGCACGAATGGTGAACCGCGGTCATGGTCACGTCGTCAACGTCGCCTCGGGCGCCGCCTACATCACCAGTCGTGACATGGCCGCCTACTGCGCGTCCAAAGCCGCGGTCGTGGCGCTCACGAAGTGCCTGCGGGCCGACTGGGCCGGAGACGGTGTCGGCGTCAGTGCGATCTGTCCCGGCGTGATCAACACGCCAATCGCGAGCCGGACCCGGATGGTCGGTGATCTTGCCGCCCGGCAGGAACGCGTCTCCCGGGCGTTCCGCTTCGGACACTCCCCGGACCTCGTTGCCAAGGCGATCGTCCGGGCCGCGGAGCGCAACCACGCGATCGTGCCGGTTGGCCTGGAGTCAGAGCTCGCCTACCGGCTGCTGCCGTTCGTTCCAGGTGCGATTTCCGGACTGATCGCCCGAACTCCACTCAGCCAGGTCATCTGATCACCGCTCCAACCCACAAGGAGACTCCGATGCCCACCGCCCAGTCGACGAGGTCACCCGAGCATCATCGGGTGATCGTGATCGGCGCCGGGTTAGCGGGCGTCGGTCTCGGCGTCAAGCTCCGCCAGCACGGAATCAATGACTTCGTCATCTGTGAACGCAACGAGTCCGTCGGCGGAACCTGGTTCGAGCACACCTATCCCGGCTGCGGGTGCGACATCCCGACCCACCTGTACTCCTACTCTTTCGCGCGTAATCCGTCCTGGTCCCGGCTGTTCCCGCGCCAGGACGAGATCCTCGCCTACGTCCGCCGGATCGCCGACGAGCACGACGTCTCCCCGCACATCCGCTTTGGATGCGAGATGGAGCGCTGCGCATGGGATGAACCGACCGGCTGCTGGACGGTGAGAACCTCTCTGGGAGAGCTGAGCTGCGATCTGCTCGTTTCAGCGATCGGTGCGACCGCCGAGCCCGACGAGCCCGAGATCCCAGGCCTCGAGGATTTCCGCGGCCATCGGTTTCACTCCGCGCGCTGGGACTGGGATCACGACCTGCACGGCGAGCGCGTCGCTGTGATCGGCACCGGCCCGGCGGCCGCCCAGTTTGTGCCCAAGATCCAACCCCAGGTCGAGCGCCTGACCGTGTTCCAGCGCACCCCGGCGTGGGTCATCCCGCACTTCGACCGACCTGTTCCCGCCCTTGAACGAATGCTGTACCGCCTCCTTCCCCTAGCGCAGGACGTGCAGCGCAACCTGTTCTTCGCGATGTACGAGGCGACCGGCGTGGGCTTCCGCGGACGAACCGAGCTGATCGCGCCGATCGAGGCGCTCGGCCGCGCCCATCTCCGCCGTCAGGTTCACGACCCGGAACTCCGCCGGAAGCTGATGCCGCGCTACCGCTTCGGCTGCAAACGCCCAATCCTCTCCAACAACTACTACCCGGCCCTAACGCAGCCCAACGCCGAGGTCGTCATTGACCCGATCGCCCAAGTCGACGTCAACGCGATCGTGACCAGCGATGGCGCCCGGCATGAGGTCGACACGATCATCACCGCGATCGGCTATCGCTACAGCAGGTCGCTGCTCGCCCACCGGCTCATCGGCGTAAGTGGACGGACGCTCGGAGAAGCGTGGGAGCAGTCGCCCCGTGCCTACCTGGGCACGACGGTCCCAGACTTTCCGAACATGTTCATCCTGCTCGGTCCGAACTCGATCGGAATCAACTCGGTGATCTTCTCGCTCGAGTCACAGATCGCCTATGTGATCGACGCGATGCGCACGATGGAGAAGCGCCGGATCACCCGCATCGAGCTGCAGCCCGATGTGCTCGCCGGCTACATCACCGAATGCGATCGTCGCAGCGTCGGGAGCGTTTGGACAGAAGGCGGCTGCAAGGCGTACTACACCGACGCGCACGGGCGCAACTACGCGATCTATCCAGGGTTCGCGTCCGGGTACCGGTGGCGGACCCGGCACTTCGATCCCGCTCCCTACGATCTCGAGCACGCAGCTGTGCTCGCCGAGAGCGCAGCGTGAACCTCAGCCGACGCCGGATCCCGCGTGGCTGACCGAGAGGCCCTCCCGAGTGCGTCAGATCTACGCTGCGGCAGACCGCGATCTCGGCCGGCCAGGATGGAGCACGGCAGCGGCTCGTGCAGGGAGCGCCGTCGCGATGAGCGACTCCGCGACCAGGAGGAGGGCGCGAGTTAATGCATGTCTCGCCCGCCGGAGACGACGGGCGATCAGCAAGTGCCCGCCGGCGGCGAGGAGAGCGCCGACGCGGTGTCGAGACCACCGCCGACGGCGACGGTCCTGGCTAGGCCCGGGCCGCCGGCGCGTCCCCACCAGTTGTGCTCGAAGGCTGCGTGGTAGTGCACCGCTTCGGCGTCGAGCAGCCCGCCGCCGTAGATGCAGTTGTGGCCGACGCTGCCGAGCGCGCCGCCACCGAAGTCGAGCGTGGCGTTGGTGGTGGTTCCGGAAAGCTGGTCGAACGCGACGTCGATCTGCTTCGCGCCGCTGAGGTCGGTGTTCTGCACCTTTCCGGACAGGGTCGTCAGCCCGGTCTCGGTCATGACGCGGAGGTTGTCGCCGTGGTTGGCGGTGATCTCGCTGCGGTCGATCTCGAAGCTCAGGCTCTTCGCCGGCCCACGGCTGCCGTTGGAGACGCCACTTGCCACGGTGAGGCCGTTGTTCATGCAGTCGGTGAACCGGGAGTCGCGCATCCGCAAAGCGGTCGAGTCGCCGGCGCCCGATTCGCCGATCACGAGACAGTCGCCGTTGTTTCCCGGGATCACGTACGTGTTGCCCAACCCGGTCGAGTGAGTAGCGACGACGTGATCGAGCGCCAGCGTCATCGACGCATCCGTGCCGAAGTTGATCTCCTCGAGTAGATCGCCGGGGCCGTCGGCGAAGCTGCTGTTGGCGACCCGCATGCTCGCGGTCGGGTTGCCGCTGGTGATCACCATCTCCATCCCGTTGACCGAGAATCCGCCGATCCCGTGCGCGAACGTGTTGTGGTCGACGTTCGCGGTGAGGTGCGAGGATCCGGCGAGGTTCGCGAACACCCCTTCGGCATCCGCCCCGATTCCCGGTACGCCCGAGCCGGCGGGGTTCTGGCTGCCGAGGATGCTCCCGACCTCCGTTTGCGTGTTGCGGTCGAGGTCGGCAACGAGCGTTGAGTGGCCCTGGGTTTGCATCCCGATCGAGAGCAGCGACAGGAACTGCTGTCCCTGTTTCAGCCGCGTGACGAGGTTGCCCACGATCCGCGCGTGGATGCTCGCGGTGCCGGTCAGGCGAACGTCGATCCCGTCGCCGCAGGCGGCGTCGTGGACAACGTTGCGACCGATCGCGACGTTGCCGGCGACTCTGCTCTCGTCGACCATGATCCCCGCCCAGCCGTTGGAAAGCCCGCTGCTGAGCGGCACGCCCACGCCGGGGAGGATCGTCGGCAGGACGAACGGCAGCACTACAAATCCGGCCCTGCACGAAGTGTTCTGGCGCGACACATCGTTACCGATGATCCTGGTCCCTGTCACTTCCGAGCCGTAGATGCCGCCGCGGTAGGAAGGGCCGATCACGAGGTTCTTGACCAGGGCGCCGTTGGCGAGGATTACCGCATCGCCGGAATGCCGCGAGCCGTCGGTGTTCTCAATCCGCGGCGCTGCCGACCGCGCGCTGCCGATGACCGGTGTGCCGGCGCCGAGCAACGTCTGACGGGGCTTGAGCGCGATGCCGCCGTCGAGCGGCGGTGCGCTGAGCGGGGAAGGCAGGATCACGATCGTGTCGCCGGCGCTCGAGCTCCGCTCAGCAGCAGCGAGCGCGTTGAACGGCTCGCGGCGCGACCCAGTGCCCCCAGCACGAGCGGTCGCGCTGACATACCAGCACCGCCCACGTCGACGATGCTGGCGCCGCGCCGGTCTGCGACCGTGCACGCGTGCGTGATGCGTGCCCTTGGTTGCGCCGGGCATCGCAACGCTCGCCGTGAGCGGTCGGGCGGCTGCTGGCGCGGTTCCCGTCAGCGCTGAGGCGATCAGCGCGAGCAGCGCGGCGAGCGCCCCGATGGGCGGTCGGCGCACGGTTGTCGCGCAGCGACCGCCCATTGCTCGGCCTGGCTTCACGGCAGCGGGTTCGCCTGGTAGAACGCCCACATCCGATCGCGCTGATCCTGACCCTGCGCGCCGGAAGGCCAGGGATGCGAGGTGTTGCTCACCACGCGGGTGAGCACCCGGGTGCCGTTGGCACAGCTGTAGGTGCTGCTCGACCCGTAGGAGTCGGTCTCCTGCGCCGGTGTCGAGGAGCACGTGTCGACGCCCTGCCACAGGGTCGCGTCCTGCGCCAGGCCGGCGAAGGTGAAGTCGTACTGACCGACGATCAGGCCGACGGAGATCGGACGGCTTGGCTTGCATGGTGCCGCCGTGCCGGATGTCGTTGGGTCGCCGCCGCCGTAGGAGGTCGCGGCGGCGAACAGGTCGGCGGCGTCGCAGGCGGCGCGCTGGCTCATGACGGCGCCGTTCGACCACCCGTCGACATACACGCGGTGCGAGGAGATGCACCAATTGGTCGAGATGTCGCTGACGACCTGCCGCAGAAATGTTACGTCGGGCGAGCCCGCGGTGTAGGGATCCCAGACGCCCGAGCCCGGTCCTGCCGCGTCGGGGTAGGCGACGATGAAGTTGTGGGCGTCGGCGTACCGGCTCCAGCCGGTGAATGACTCGTCCTGGTAGCCCTGGCTGCCGGCGCCGTGCAGACTCAACAGCAGCGGCACCTCCGTGCCGCTGAGCCCGGCGGGCACGTGCAGCTCGTACGTACGCGCACCGAGTACGCGCGTGAGCGTCCCGCCGATCGAGCCGGGCGCGTTCGTCGGCGTGAACGAGCAGCCGGGCGACGCCGCGGAAGCACCCGGCGCTGCTGCGGCCAGTGCGGTCGCGGCGAGGATCGCCGGTGCGGCCAGCCGCGCGGCACGGATGCGGGTCCTGTGGTGATGCATGCTTCTCCTCTCGTATGGGTGATCAGCGGGTGGAGGCTGGGTCTGCCGGGCGACTCATCCCGGCGGCCCGGGCGTGGTCATACATCGCGTCGATCTCCTGCGCGTAGCGCTCATCGATCGCGCGGCGCTTGGGCTTCAGGGTCGGTGTGAGCTGCTCGCCGCCCGGAGTCCAGTCGTGGTCGAGGACCGTGAACCGCTTGATCTGCTCGACCCGCGACAGGCGCTTGTTGGCCTGTTCGGCAACAGCGGCGATCTCCGCCAGCAGCCGCTCGTCGCGGGCGAGCTCGCGTTGGGTGCTGCGCTGCAGGCCGCGGCGCTGGGCCCAGTGCGCGAGCGTGTCGGGGTCGAGCACGATCAGGGCGGTGTTGTAGGGCCGGCGGTCGCCGATCGCGATGGCGTGCGCGATCAGCGGCGACGCCGCCTTGATCTGCGCCTCGATGTTCTGGGGCGACATGTTCTTGCCGGCGGCGCTGATGATCAGCTCCTTCTTGCGATCGACGATCGCCAGGTAGCCGTCCTGATCGAAGCGTCCGATGTCTCCGGTGTGAAGCCATCCGTCGGGGTCGATCGCCTCCGCCGTCTGGGTCGGGTCGTGGCGGTAGCCGACCATCACGCCTGGTCCGCGCAGCAGCACCTCCCCGTCGTCTGTCAGCTCGACCTCGACCCCGGGCAGCGGCTCGCCGACGCTGCC
>CAXMLR010000009.1:0-4558 GCA_964194275.1 uncultured Solirubrobacterales bacterium | reverse complement strand
CCGCAGGACCTCGACCCCGACACTGAGGCGGCCGCCCCGTGCGGTGGGCTGCGCGGCGGGGGCCGCCACGGAGGCGAGCGCGAGCGCGCCCAGCACACCAGCAATTGCCAGCAGTGGCAACAAACGGAAACGGCGAACTCTCATCACGGACTCCTCCAGGGGTTTGAACCAGTTCTCAAAATCGGCAACTCCCCTGTCACGCCGATCGCCAAACTAAAGGAGCGCAGCCCGACGAGCGCGAATACCATGGCATGGCGACCACCGAGGCTCCGGCGCTCGCTCTTGCTCCCGCCCGGCGGTTGACCGATCTGACGCTGGATTTCATCGCCTATCTCGAGCTCGAACGCGGGCTGTCCCGCAACACGCTCGAGGCCTACCGCTCGGATCTCCGGCAGTACGGCCAGTTCCTCCAGCGCCGGCGCGTCGACCCGCTGGCCGTGGGTCCCGTAGACCTGGCCGCCTTCGTGTCCGAGCTGGCCGAGGGCCGCGAGGGCAAGCCGCCACTCGCCCCGGCCACGCTTCAGCGCAAGATCGCCTGTCTGCGGTCCTTCCATCGGCACCTGCGCCGGGACGGGATCTTGGAGAGCGACCCGACCGCCGAGCTTCGGCCGCCCAAGTCGAGCGCCCGTCTGCCCAAGGTCCTCAGTCGGGACGAGGTGACGCGGCTGCTCGCCCAGCCGCAGGGCTCCGGGGTGGCGGCGCGCCGTGATCGGGCACTGCTCGAGACGATGTACGCCTGCGGGCTGCGTGCTTCGGAGGCGATCGAGCTGACACTGGCCAACCTGGACCTCGACGCCGGCGTACTGCGCACCCACGGCAAGGGTTCCAAGGAGCGGATCGTGCCGATCGGCAGCCAGGCGATCAGGACCCTGCGGGAATACATCACCCGGGGCCGGCCCCGGCTCGTCGGGCTCACGGACGAGCCGCGCGTGTTCGTCAACCTCCGGGGAGGGTCGCTGTCACGACAGGGGCTCTACAAGATCGTCCAGAGCCATGCCCGCAGCGCCGGGCTCGCGGACCGGATGAGCCCGCACACGCTCCGGCATACGTTCGCGACCCACCTGCTCGCGGGGGGCTGTGATCTGCGCTCGCTTCAGGAGATGCTCGGACACGCCGACATCGGCACCACGCAGATCTACACGCATCTGTCGGCCGACCGGCTTCGGGACGTCTACTTCGACGCGCACCCACGCGCGCAGATCGAGCGCGAAACGTAAAGTCCTGGGGGATGGCCAGCACCCACCTCGACCAGGCACCCTCGCACGAATACGATCTCGGCCATCTCCGGTCACGCTGGACGTTCCTGGGGGAAGCCGCGGGCAGCGTCACGGTCGGGCTGCGACGCATCGAGATCGCCCCCGGCGGCTGGTCGACGCCGGCTCACGAGCACGGCCGCCAGGAGGAGATCTTCTATGTCCTGGCCGGCCATGGCCTCTCCTGGCAGAAGGGCGAGACGGCGCCGGTGTCGGCGGGCGACTGCATCGTCTACCTCCCCGGGCGTGGCGCCCACAGCCTTCATGCGTTCGAACGCGGACTGGACGTGCTCGCGTTCGGCCCCCGGGAGCGGGACGAGGCCACGCGGTTGCCCCGGCTCGAGCTCTCGCTGCTCGGAAACCGCGCCGTGGCGTCCGCCTCAGGGGTAATCGACGGAGCGCCCGTCCAGTTCGTCCGTGAATCCGAGCTGGGGCCACCGGAGCTACCCCCCGAGCCGGGCCGGCGGCCGAGCACGATCGTGAACCTGGAGGACGTGTCGCCGGACCCGCTGAGCCGCTCCCGGGTCCAGCGGGTGCGCCGGAACCTCGGCCGCGCCGCCGGCTCCGTGCTGACGGGCCTTCAGCACGTCGAGGTCGCCGCGGGCAAGGAGGCCACGGCTCAGCACTGCCACTCGCTGGAGGAGGAGCTGTTCGTGATCCTCGGCGGGCGCGGAGTTCTCGTGCTCGGCGAGGCCGACGACACGCCGGTCCTGGCGGGCAGCGTGATCTCACGGCCGGCCGGTACGGGCGTGGCCCACGTCTTTCGCGCCGGGTCGGAGGGGATGACGTACCTGGCCTACGGCACCCGCGACTCCGGAGACGTGTGTTACTACCCGCGCTCGAACAAGATCGCCTTCCGCGGCGTCGGTCTGATCGGCCGGCTCGAGCCCCTCGACTATTGGGACGGAGAGGATTAGCGCGGTGTCCCGGCGTGCCGTGACGGTCATCGCCAGCTCGCTGACGCTCGCGGCCGCGCTCCTGGCTGGGTGCGGCAACTCACGCACCCCGGTCCCCAGCTTGGCCTCGCCCGTGTCGGCAGGAACCTTGCGGTGGCTCAGCTATCCGGCCTACGGACTTCAGATCCGGGCGCCGACGAACTGGTTGAACCGCGATGGCCCGGCGCCGCTTGTCACGACGTTCAGTCTGTCGGACTCGGTCGCGGCGCTGTGGAGCTATCCGCGGCGGACGCCGGCGCCGTCCGGGCGGTCGGCCTTGGCCGCGGCTCAGCGCAAGCTGATCGTCGCGGCCAGAAGCAAGGACCCCTCGCTCCAGTTGATCAGCGCGAGAGTGGCGACCGTCGACGGCTACCCGGCGGTTGAGCTCGACGCCTTCGAGCGGCTCAAAGGCAACCCGCGCCGGGTTCGTTCGACCCACGTGTTCACCGGCAGCTCCGAGGTCGTGCTGGACGAGTATGCGCCGGCGGCGATCTTTCACGCCGTCGATCACGCCGTGTTCTCGCCGCTGAAGCGCTCGCTCAGACTTTCCCCGGCGGCCTCGGGGTGAGGCGGACCTTCGTCGTCGTGCTCGATGGCTGCGGCGTCGGTGCGCTCCCGGACGCGGCGGACTACCTGGATTAGCCGATGCCCGAGTTGCCTGAGGTCGAGACGATCCGTCGCCAGCTGGCGCCGCACCTCGAGGGACGCGCGATCCTCTCGGCGGAGGTCCTCGACGCGCGGTGGACCCGTCCGGATCCACCTGAGCCCGTCGCGCGGGAGCTGGTCGGCGCGCGGATCGATCGCGTCGCCCGCGCGGGTAAGTACCTGATCTGGGAGCTCTCAGGCGACCGGCATCTACTGATTCATCTGCGCATGACCGGCTCCCTGCTGTTCGACCCGCCGGTCGATCCGCCACACACGCGGGTGCGTCTCGAGTTCGACCACGACCACCATCTGGCCTACGTTGACCCTCGGCGATTCGGTACCGGCCACCTACTGCACGGCCGCGCTCAGCGCGACACATACCTCGGCGAGCGGCTGGGCGCGGAGCCGTTCACCCCTGAGTTCACGGCTTCCTACCTGCGCCGGGCCGCGCACGGCCGGATCGCGCCGGTGAAGGCGTTCCTGCTCGACCAGCGCCGCATCGCCGGGGTCGGGAACATCTATGCCGACGAGGCGCTGTTCGGCGCTGGCATCCATCCGTTGCGTCCCGTTGGGCGACTCACGCTGTCGCAGTGGGAGCGGTTGCGGCAGACGATCGAGGAGGCTCTGGCGGCCGGAATCGACGCCAAGGGTGCCAGCATCGATGACTTCCGGCATGTCGACGGCACCCGCGGATCCTTTCAGGATCGCTTTCAGATCCACCTCCGTACCGGCGAGCCATGCGTGCGGTGTGGAGGACCCGTGCGCAAGATCGTGGTCGGCGGACGCGGCACCTACATCTGCGAGCACTGCCAGCCCAAGCCACGCTCCCGTGCGCGGAGGCCTGCGCCCCGTGCACGGGCGGCTTGAACGTCCGCGCTTCGACTAAGCGGCGGCGTGTAGCTGGCGCAGCCGGCCGCTGCGATCGGCGGCGATCAGCTCGTCGAGGCCGCCGAGGCTTTCTCCGTCGACCACGATCACCGGGAAGGTGATCATCCCGGTCTGGCGCGAGAGTTCAGCCCGGCCGTCCGGGTCCTTTGCCAGATTGACTTCCTGAAAGCCGATCCCACGCTTCGCCAGGAGCGATTTTGCGGTCACGCAGCGTGAGCAGGCGTCGGTGGTATAGACGGTTACGGCACGCATGACTTCATTGAGGATAGCCGGGATGCCCCGATGCCCAAACCCCTGAAGACTGAGGCGATCGTCGTGCGATCGCTGCGCTACGGCGAGGCCGACCGTATCCTTCACATGTACACGCCCCACCACGGCCGGATCAGCGCGATAGCCAAGGGGGTGCGCCGCTCACGCAGCCGCTTCGGCGCGCGGCTGGAGCCTTTCTTCCATGTCCGCGCCATGCTCCACGAGGGCCGCAGCGACCTGCTCACGGTCACCGGCGTCGACACCATCGCGACCCATGGCGCGCTGCGTGATCACGCTGTCACCCTCGATGCGGCCGCGCGGGCCTGTGATGCGGTGACGCGTCTGTTCGAAACCGCAGATCCCCATCCGGAGGTGTTTCGGCTGCTGGCCAACCAGCTTTCGCTGCTGAACAGCGACGAGGCCCATGCCCGCCCCGGGAACGGCCTCGCGTTCCGGTTGAAGCTGCTGCTGGCTGCGGGCATCGTGCCCCAGCTCGGAGCCTGCGCGGCGTGTGGGGAGCTAGAGCACCTGAGGGGATTCTCGGCGGCGGCAGGCGGGGTCGTCTGCAGCTCGTGCGAGGCCGCCGCC
>CAXMLR010000008.1:0-6843 GCA_964194275.1 uncultured Solirubrobacterales bacterium | reverse complement strand
TACTACTGGTTCCCGAAGATGACCGGGCGGATGTTCGACGACCGGCTGGGCAGGTGGCACTTCTGGACCACTTTCATCTTCTTCAACCTGACTTTCGGGCCGATGCACCTGATCGGAATCCAGGGGATGCCGCGCCGCGTCGCGGACTACTCGCAGCAGTTCGCTGCATGGAACCTGATCATCTCGTTTGCGAGCTTCGCGCTCGGCCTGAGCACGTTGATCTTCCTCTACAACATCGCCGCCAGCTGGCGCGGCGGGCCGAAGGCGGCCGCCAACCCGTGGCGTGGGCTCACGCTTGAGTGGCAGGTCTCCTCGCCGCCGCCCATCTTCAACTTCGACGCGGTCCCGACGGTCGTCGGCGGTCCGTACGAATATGGCGTCCCGGGCGCCGTCCACGGCATCTTCAAGTCCCCCACCGAAACGGCCCGAACGGTGGCCGCGGGTAGCACATCCATCCCGCCTAGCCAGGAGAGTCACGAGTGAAGACGGTCCTCGTCGTAGCCAACGAGACGCTCGGCGGTCGATCGCTGATCGAGGCCGTGCGCAAGCGTGTGGCCGAAGGCGACGTCCGGTTCGTGCTGGTCGTGCCGCAGAGCCGGCCGCGAGCCGGGCTGGTCGTCTACGACGACGCCGTGTTCGACGCCGCCCAGACGCGCGTCAACCTGGCCCTGCGTTTCGTCCAGGCCGAGGGCATCGAGGCGGTCGGCGAGGTCGGCGATCCGGAGCCGTACACCGCGACGGTCGATGCCGTCCGCGAGTATCACCCGGACGAGATCATCATCTCGACCTATCCGGAGACCCGCTCGGGCTGGTTGCGGCGGGATCTGATCGAGCGCGTCCGAGACGCCTCCGGCGTGCCGGTCGAGCACGTCGTGACCGATCCCGATACCGAGGGCCTCCCGTTCAAGGTGACCCTGGCCGTTGCCAACCGCACCGCGAGCGGTGACGAGCTGCTGCAGGCGCTCGAGGCCAAGGCGCAGGGCGACGCCGAGGAACAGCACGTGTTCATCGTGATCGTGCCGCTGGAAGGCGGCAGCGGCTCCGCGACCCGCCGGGCGCGGACTCGGCTTGCGCTCGTCATCGACCGGATGCGGCGAGCCAATCTGTTCGCCGCCGGGATGATCGGCGATCCCGACCCGTACACCGCCGTGATCAACGCGCTGCAGTCCTTCCGCGTCGACGACATCGTCATCTCCACCTTCGCCGAGACTAAGTCCGGCTGGCTGCGGGCGGATCTGATCGAGCGCGTTCGCCGCGTCAGCGGAAAGCCCGTGGAGCACATCGTGCACCAAGAGACCGCGAGCGCGACCGCCTAGGAGCGCAATGGAAGCCGCTGCCATCGCTCACGCCGAGCACCACGGCCCCCCGCCGGCCAACCGCTCCTCCCGGGTGGAGCCCGCGACGTTGGGGATGCTCCTTTTCATCATCTCCGAGGTGATGATCTTCGGGGCGTTCTTCACCGCTTATTTCTTCATCCGCGTCGTCACCCACGATCCATGGCCGGCGCACGGCAACACCCTGCCGGAGGCCGTCGCGGGCATCAACACGGCGATCCTGCTGTCGTCCTCGCTGACCCTCCACTGGGCGCTGGTATCGGTCAAGACCGGCAACCGCTTCGGACTCAGGGCCGGAATGCTCTCGACGTTCCTGCTCGGGCTGACGTTCCTGTTCGTGCAGATCAACGAGTACGTCCACATCGGCTTCGCGGCCCACGATTCCGCCCAGGGCACGATCTTCTACTCGTTGACCGGTCTACACGGTGCCCACGTGTTCATCGGCCTGTGCCTGCTGCTGATGGTCACGATCCGCTCGTTCCGCGGGCACTACTCCGCCGAGCAGCACCGCGGCATGGAAGTCCCGGGCATCTACTGGCACTTCGTCGACATCATGTGGGTCATCGTCTATACGACGGTGTACGTGCTGTAGGCCCGTCTCGGGCCCGTCGTTTGTTCAACCCGCTGCGATCCGAGGCCGATGCCTTCCGCGTGCTCGTGTGGTTTGTCGGGGTCGTGGCCGTGATCGTGGTCGTGGTGCTGGTGGTGCAGGCGATCAGTTAGTGGTGGCTTGGGCTCGGTCTGACTTTGGCGCGCCGCTGGGGTGCCAAGAACGCGCCAATGCCCGGCGCTGGGTGGGCGCTGCGGCCGGTGGGAGCCCTGTGAGGCGACAAACGTTCAGCGCGGCCCGGGGCCCGGCACTCGGTGAACGATTTGGCCCTCTGGATGCGGGCGAGCCGGCCCCCCTCTGACCCCACACCCGTCACCATTAGGGCCCGTGCTCAGTTCAACCCTGCCCATCGCCGCCACTGGGCCTGCCGGAACGATCGCGCTTCCGGTCATCGTGCTGCTCTACTGGATCCCTTACCGGGCCCGGATCAACACGCTGACGCGCGAGCACCGGGGCGCCGTGTCGGGATGGCGCCAGGGCGCTTACGCGGGCGGGTTGGTGCTGCTGGCTATCGCCCTGAGCCCGCCGGTGGGAACGCTGTCTGACCAGTTGCTCCTGGCTCACATGGGCGAGCACCTGCTGATCGGCGACCTCGCGGCGCTGTTAATCGTTCTGGGCTTCACCGGGCCGGTGCTGGCACCGCTGCTGCGCAACCGCTTCCTGGGTCGCCTGCGCGTCCTCACCCAACCTGTCGTGGCCGTGGTTGCGTGGGCAGTCAACTTCTACGTCTGGCACCTGCCGGTGCTCTATCAGGCCGCGCTCCGCCACGACATCGTCCACGCGATCGAGCACGCCACGTTCCTCGGCTTCGGGATCGCCATGTGGATGGGGCTGCTGGGCCCGCTGCCCAAGCCGCAGTGGTTCGGCAACGGCGCGCGGCTCGTCTACATCGTCGCGGTGCGTCTGCTGGGGACCGTGCTGGCCAACGCGATGATCTTCTCGGGCACCGTGTTCTATCCGTACTACCGGGCTGGGGACGCGCACTGGCACATCAGCTCGATGGCGGACCAGATCAGCGCCGCCGGAGTGATGATGGTCGAGGAGAGTTTGTTGACGATCGGGCTGTTCTGCTGGCTGTTCCTGAAGGTGGCTCGGGAGGGCGAGGAGCGCCAGCGACTGCTCGACTTTGCGGCCGCCCAGGGTGTGGAGCTGGACGAGCGGCGGGCGGCGCGCGCGGTCGCGGCCGGCCGAGGGGAGGAGCTGCGTGAGCGGTTGGGCGCGCGTGCTGCCACCACCTGATCCTCAGCGTGCCGCTACTTGATCGTCAACGTGCCTTTCATGCCCGCGGCCTCATGGCCATCCACTGAGCAGAAGAACGTGTAGGTGCCAGGCTTGAGGTTGGCGCTCACGGTGGAGGTTCCCCCACCCGAGACGATCGCGCCGACCTGATTGACCCCGGCGCCCCGGATCCCGATGTCGTGCGGAACCGACGAGGCGTTCTTCATCTTCAGCGTGACCTGGCCGGCAGGGCCGCTGGCGCTGGAGGCAAGGAACTTGAGCTGGCCTGTGGGATCGGCATCGATCTCGGCCGCGCCGGCCTTGATCGCCACCGGCTTCTGTGCCACCGACTGCACGGCGGACGCGAGCGCCCCGGAATCCTGGCCCGGCTTCGCCGCCACCAGGGCCACGTAACCGGCGACATCGGCAGCGGCCTGGCCGGTGAACAGCCGGGCCGGCATCACCCCGCCGACGCTGGGGTACTGGATCCAGTAGTCGACCAGCCCACGGATATCGGAGCTGCGCAGCTGATCCGCGCGGTCCTGGCGGAATGCGTCGTCCAGGTTCGGCCCGACGGCGCCGGAGGTCCCGGCGTGGGCCATGGTGTGACAGGAACCGCACTTGGCTACGAACAGCTGCTTGCCGTGAATCAGGTTCGCGGTCGGATGCTTGACGGCGCAGCCGGTCAGCGCCACGAGAACCGCCCCGCTCGTCGCCAACGCACCAAAATTTCGGAAATTGCTTGCCAGTGCTCTCACCATACGATGCGGGCGGCACTCTATCCGAGCGCAAGGCGTGGGGGCGCACCGGTCAGGGCCAGGCTTGGCGCTCTGCCCTGCCGGGGCCGCTGGTAGCATGGCGCAGGATGAGGATCCGCCAGAAGTACCGCATGCGGACGCCATCCACCGGTCGGGAAGTGATCATCGAAGCCGAGCCGGGCGTCGAGTACCTAGATCGTCAGACGAGCGAGCCGCTCGAGGTGGTGGCGCAGCTGCTGCCGACCGCGCCGACCCTCTCCGAGCTCCCATGGGCCGTTGACAATCTCCGATTCTGCAACTGGTGCGACCAACTGACCCAAAAAGACTTGAACGACTGCCCGAACTGTGGACGGCGGATGGATCCGCTCGGCGACTGAGGTCTAGCTCAGTGGTCTTCCGCGGTCCGACGCCCTCCCCTCCGCGCATGCTTGCGACGCTCGTCGCAGGCCTCGCCCTGGCGACCGGCGTGTCGGCCTGTGGCAGTGGCGGGAGCGGCTCCACCGACACCTCGGGAGCGCCGGCCCTGACCGTCCCCACGGGGGCGTCCGCCAGCGTCGCGAGCGTGTCGACGACGTCCTCCTCCACCACTACGACGCCGAGCGCCGCTAGCGCGGCCAGCTCCGCGGCGCCCGCCCCGTCCTCGTCAGGCGGCTCGGCGGCCTCAGGCGGGGCCGCTGCCCCACCCAGTGGCTCCGCTGGGGCTTCGGGGAGTGGCTCGCCCTCGGGCGGCACGGCCGCGTCGGGAGGCGCAGGCACCTCGGGCGGCGGCAGCTCTAGATCGGGCACTCCCGGCGCGAGCAGCGGTGGCGCCGGCCTCGGGTCGGCGTTCTGCCAGCAGAACCCCGGCGCCTGCTAGCGGACCCCGGCGCCTGCTAGCGGACTCCGGCGCCTGCTAGCAGGTACTCCGGGGCCGCGGGCGGCCCGCACGCGCTCGGTCGCCGCCTACCGCCGGCGGTCGGCGGCGTGTATCTGATTCTTCGGCGGCACCGGGCTGGTGACCTCGGTAGCCGAGTACTCCACTCGGGTGCCCGGGTAGTTGCAGAGGTAGCGAGTGCTGGAGCCGATCGTCATCTGCGCCTGGTTGGCGGCCGCCGGGCTATTGCAGTTCGCGCCCCGGCTCTGACGGTACGCGAACCTCCTCGTAGGCAGGTTGAACGACAGCACGGGGGCCCAAGTCGGGACGGTCAGGGCTACGACCTCTCCGGGTGTGACCGTGAGGCTCGTCTCGAGCGGGAACTGAACCACCGTGCCGAGATAGGGCTGAAGATGGTAGATCGGGCTCTGGGCGACGACAGCCCAGCGGCGAAACTTCTTCTTGCCTACCGGCTTGAGGACCGTGATCCCGGCCTGCGCGGTGCCGCCGTAGGCGGTGTCGAGAAAGTGGATGTCCTTCTTCGCCGTGGCCAGGTTCTTGTCGAGCCGCGAGAGCCCGAGGCTGAACGCCACGATCTTGCCCGCTGTGGTCACCGTGGTCGGATAGGACGCTCCGTCCCGGATCGTCTCCAGGGCGGTGACCTGGGTAAGGATGATCGTGCAGTTCGAGGCACTGACCGTGGGTGGACAGACGGGCGCCACCAGCGGGGACCTGGGGACCCCGAGCTCGAGGATCTGTCCCGCCGCGGAGGCAGGGATCAGCGCGGAAACCGCGCCGATCGCAGCCAGAGTGCAAACAGTTGAAGAACGTTTCATTGACACCATTGAACACGAACCGGCGGCAGCAGTTGCGGCCCGGGCCGCCGCGAGGATCGCCGCGACCCGGTTCGCCGGTCGCAAAGATGGCCGCAGCGCGGCCCCTAAATCTTCGTGACGTTGATGGCCTTGGGGCCCTTGGGCCCGGCCTCTTCCTCGTAGGAGACCTTAGATCCTTCAGGTAGCGAGCGGTAGCCGTCGCCGCTGATGCCGCTGAAGTGGACAAACAGGTCCCGGCCTCCATCGTCAGGCGTGATGAAGCCGAAGCCCTTGTCGTCGCTGAACCATTTGACGGTTCCGGTTGCCATGTACTCCCCTCGGCGCTACTAGAACACATCGGGCTCCCGGAGGTCCCGACCGAACGCGGAAAACCTACCAGGGAAGGCGCTTGGGCCGCGTGTCGGGGCGCAAGCGACACGAGTCGCGCTCAGCGCCCGGAGAACGTGGCCTTCCCCGGACCCACGTCGAGGAAGGTCCGAACGGCGTTCTGCAGGTCCTCGGTCTCGAACAGTTCCGCGGCCACTCGCCCCACACGGTCGTTGGCGAGCTCGAGGCCACCTTCGAGGTAATCACGGACCACCTGCTTGGTCGCCGCGTGGGCGAGCGTCGGACCCCCGGCGAGCCGGGCGGCGAACTTCTGCGCGGCGTCGTCGAAGCCGTCGTCCGGGAGCACCCGGTTGACGACGTTCCAGCGCTCGAGCGTGGCGGCGTCGTAGCGCTCTCCGGTCATCACGAGCTCACGCGCGCGCCCGGTCCCCGCGCGCTCGGCCAGCCGCTGGGTGCCGCCCATCGCCGGGGTGAGCCCGATCACGATCTCGACCAGCCCGAAGCTGGCGGACTCCGCCGCGAGGATCAGGTCACAGGCCAGCGCCAGTTCGAAGGCCCAGGTCAGGCAGAGGGCGTGGGCGGCGAAGATGGTCGGGCACGGGAGCGCATCAACGCGGCGGGCGATCATCACCAGCCCGTCAAACGTCCGGGCTGCCGCCTCAGCGCCTGACAGCGCGGCGAACAGCTCGACGTCAACCCCGCCGCTGACCACGCGGCCCTCAGCCCGGAAGAGGACTGCGCGAGGGTGCGCACGTTCGAGCTCCAGCAGCGCCTCCTCGAGCCCACGGGCCAGCTCGGCGGTGAACAGATTCAGTGGCGGCGAATCAAAGGTGACGATTGTGACGTCGCCGTCGCGTTCGACGCGTACCGGCCCCTCCCCGCTCATAGGTCAACCTTTCGGTTGTTG
>CAXMLR010000007.1:0-2555 GCA_964194275.1 uncultured Solirubrobacterales bacterium | reverse complement strand
GCGGCATACGCGTCGAGTTACGGCGGGGCGGTGACCACCACCGATCCGCTGCCGGCCAACGGCTGTGTGGAGCCGTTGGCTCCGCCGCTCGGCACCGGCCCGGGCTGGAACGTGTGCCTCACCGACGGTCAGCTCGAGGCCGAGATCGCACACGTCGTCGGTGTCGACGGTCTACCCCGCACGGCCGGGGAGATCTATTTCCTCGTCATGCCGAACGGGATGGGCAGCTGCGAGGGCGTTGGGCCCCCGGGGTGCGCGCTGGGCGGTGCCGGTGACTCTCAGAGTTACTGCGGCTATCACTCCTCCGACCCGGAGGGGACGCTGCTCTATTCCGTGATTCCGTACAACGCGGTCCCTGGCCACTGCCAGTCCGGCAATCCACGCCCCAACGCGAGTACCGCGGACCCGTCCATCTCCACCATCAGTCACGAGCACAGCGAGGTCGTGACCGACCCCCTGGGGGACGCCTGGATCGACGGAACCGGGCACGAGAACGGTGACCTCTGCATCTCGAGCTATGGGCCGACCCTCGGTGGCTCGGGAACCGGCGAGTTCAACCAGCTGATCCACGGCGGTCGCTACTACCTTCAGAACGAGTACAGCAACGACGACCATTCCTGTCGGGCCCACGACGAGGGGGCTTCGGTCGCGTTCACGGTCCCGTCGCACATCCGCGCTGGCATCGCGTTCCGGGTGAGCGCCCAGGCCGCCGACGCAGATGGCTCGATCGCCCGCTTCGACTGGTTCTTCGGTCAGGGGCGGCCGGGGCGCCACCAGGCGGTGTCCCACACCTATGCGCGGGCGGGGAGCTACCGGATCGTGCTGCGCGTCACCGACAGCACAGGCAACTGGTCGTTCCTGGCCGCGTCGGTCAAAGCGGCGGGCACGGCCCCGCACGGGCGCCGCCGCCGGCGCTGACTGGCGCTCAGGCCGTCGCCAACGCCACCCGGACGCGAGCCCCACGTCCCACGTAATCCGGATGCGCGATGTTCAGGTAGTGGCCGAAGGACCAGTCGATGAAGCGCTTGGACCCCATCGCGCGCAGGCCGCCCGCGAGGACGGGCGGCGCGACTCGGGGAACGAGCCGCTGGACTCGCAGCAGCCAGCGGAAGTGGAACGCATGCGAGGCCGAAAACGAGTGATAGCGGTCCAAGGCCTCGGCGCGGGTCTGATCTCCGGACAGCACGGCACGCAGCTCTCGGCCGCATGCGATCCCGAAGTACAGGGCAGTGCGAATGCCCTCTGCGGTCAGCGGCAGGCAGTGTCCGGCCGAGTCTCCTGCGAAGAATACGCCGTCCTCGGTGCCGTCACGCAGCGCGTGGGGAATCCAATTGCCCTGGTAGCGGACGCGCTCGGCGCCGACGTCCACCGCCAGCCGTTCGGTGGGCTCGCGCACGTGAAAGCGCGGGTCGAACGAGCCGACGCCGATTCGCAGCTCGCCGTCGGCGGGAAACGACCAGCCGTACCCGGCCGGCACGTAGGAGCGGTCGATCCAGATCTCGAGATCCTCGCCGCCGCCGAACGGATGCACCTCGAGCCCGCGTGAGAGCAGCGCATCGGGGGGCTGGATGTTCGCCCCGGGCGCCAGCACCCGCCGCCACCCCAACGCGTCGACGATCAGCGGCGCGCGTATATCTCCCCGATCGGTGCGCACGACGGAGCCCTCCCGGCCGGAGACCTTCGCGGTCTCAAACGAGAACGAACCCTGTTCGGCCAGCAACCCGCACAACGTCCGGTAGTCGAAGGTCGAGAACGTGTACGGAAGCTCGTAGCGAACCGTCGTGTGCGGCGTGTGGATGACCAGCTCGCCGAACTCCTGGGCGGCAGACTCGGTCAGCCCCATCGCGTGCAGCCAGCCCGTGGGGATTCCGCACGCGGAAGTCTGCCGTTCCCCGATCTCGTAGCGGTCGATCACCATCACGTCCGCGCCGCTGCCGGCCAGCTCGCGCGCGACCGCGAGACCGGCAAACGACGCGCCGCAGATCAGCACGTCGCAGTCATGATCGAGCGGCGTGCGGTCCTCGCCTCGCTTGGTGGCACGTTGGGGCATCGGACCGCTGATGATACGGAGCCCCCACGCGAGCGCAGGATGGCTATCCTCCGTCGGAATGTCCACAACAACTCTGACGCCGCCGGCAGATCAGAGCAACGCGAAGGTCGTAGAAGGTTCCGACGGCCTGCTGCTCGAGATCGACGGCCAGATCGTTCCAAATTACGACGCCACCATCCATGCGTTCTCGGAGGGCGACGTCGTCACCGGCCACGTCGTCCGGATCGACAACGACGAAGTACTGGTCGACATCGGCTACAAGTCCGAAGGAGTCATCCCCTCCAGCGAGCTGTCGATCCGCAAGTCGGTCGACCCCGGCGAGGAGGTCTCGCTCGGCGAAGAGGTCGACGCGCTCGTCCTCACCAAGGAGGACCAGGACGGACGCCTGATCCTGTCCAAGAAGCGGGCCCGCTTCGAGAAGGCCTGGCGCCGGATCGAAGCCGCCGCCGAGTCCGGCGAGCCGGTGATCGGATCCGTGATCGAGGTCGTCAAGGGCGGCCTGATC
>CAXMLR010000006.1:0-1857 GCA_964194275.1 uncultured Solirubrobacterales bacterium | reverse complement strand
CGCCACCGCCGGCGGTGGCGCCGAAGCGTCCCCTGGGCCAACGACCGTCAACGTGACGCCGCTGTCCGTCACGCCGGAGCCCTGATTCACCCGGGTGGCGATGTCGGGCACGAACGCTGGACCGATCCAGGCCATTGGGCTCCCGCCGTTGCTCGGCCACGTCTCGAACTTGGCTGCGCCGCTCAGGATCAGGCGCTCCCGGGCGCGCGTCATGGCCACGTAGAACAGGCGGCGCTCCTCCTCGCGCTCGAGCCGTTGCTCGTGCTCTCCGAGCGCGTTGTAGGCCAGCGCGGGCTCCCGCTTACCGGTTCCGGGCTCGGCGAGGCGCAACCCCAGGGCCCCGTCACGCCCGACGCGGACCAGCGGCGCCCGGCGGATCGGCCCCCGGCCCAGGTCCGCCACGCAGACGATCTCAAACTCGAGTCCCTTGGCCCGATGGATCGTCATCAGCCGCACGGCGTCGAGGGCCTCGCCCTCCACCGGGGCCTCACTCTCACGGCTGCCGCCGGAGCCGCCCCAGCCGGCACTGCGGGCCTGCACGAGCGCGAGAAACCCGCGCAGATCGAGCCCGGCCGCGGCCTCGTGCTCACGTCCCAGCCGCATCAGCTTGCGCACGTTGGCCAGCCGCCGCTGACCACCCGGCAGTGCCAGCATCGCCAGGTCGTAGCCCGTCGATTCGAGCACTCGCTCGATCAGCTCCTCGACCCCGATCCGTGGCGCCGCGGCGCGCTCGGCCGCGAACCACCGGGCGAACTCGCCGAGCCGCTCGCGGTCCGCGTCCGCGAGGTCCTCCAGCCGCCCCTCCGGCTCGCGGATCACCCACCAGGGATCGCGCGAGGACGAGCGAGCGCCGGCCATCAGGCCGACCAGCCCATCGACGGAGAGGCCGACCAGCGGCGACGCGAGCAGGGTCAGCAGCTGCTCCTCGTCCCGAGGGTTGGCCAGCGCGCGGAGGTAGGCGACGAGGTCGACCACCTGGGGGTGGGCCCAGTAGCCACGGCCCCCGATTACGTAGGTCGGCACCCCCAGGTCCTCGAGCGCGCGCTCGTAGGCCCGCAGGTCCGTGGTCGCCCGCGTGAGGAGGACGATCCCGCTCGGTGCTGCGCCGGCGTCGATCAGCTCTCTGACCCGCCGGGCCAGCGCCGCGGCCTCGGCCAGCCGCCAGGGGGCTGCCAGCCCGTCCTTGGTCCAGTCCGCCCCCTTGTCGGCGACGAGCAGCTCAACGACCGGCGCGGCGGCGGGCGGCACGGTGCGGCCCGGGCGAAGCGGACGAAAACGCTCGGCCAGCACCACGGCAAACGCCGCATTCAGGGCGGTGAGAATCTCGGGGCGCGAGCGGAAGTTGACATCGAGCGTCGCGCGCGAGCCGAGCGCGGCAAGTCGATCGCTGAGCTGCTCGAACAGCTCTACGTTGGCGTGCCTGAACCCATAGATCGACTGCTGGGCGTCGCCAACCGTGAACAGGTTCCCGGCGGACACCGACTCGATCAGCTCGAGCTGTACGACGTTGGTGTCCTGGAGCTCGTCGACAATCACGTAGGTGAAACGCTCGCGGTAGTGCTCTCGCAGCTCGGCGTTGCGTGCCAGCGTCTGCCGGGCCAGCAGTTCCAGGTCCTCGAAGTCCAGTCCCGAGCCTGCGCGCTTGCGCCGGCTGTACTCGGCGTCGAAGCTCAGCAGCAGACGTTGCAGCATCCGGTGAGCCTCCCGCGCCCGCCGGTGCTCGCAGGCCTCACGGAAGCGGCTCAGCGCCTCCGCGTAGGCGAGGCACACGGGCGTCGACAGGGCGGCGCCGTTGCCCCCGGGCAGTGACAGCCGGTCGAGCTCGCCGGGCCACGGGTCGGCGAGCAGGATCACCTC
>CAXMLR010000005.1:0-4161 GCA_964194275.1 uncultured Solirubrobacterales bacterium | reverse complement strand
CGTCAGATCGAAGAGCGGCTAGCGGCGGTCGGCGTCCCGCGCGAGCAGCGACTGGAGCGGGTGCACGCGACGCTGGAAGCCGTCGGCCTGCCGGCGGATGCGGCGCCGGCGCTGCCCCGTCAGCTCTCGGGCGGGATGCGCCAGCGGGCGGCGATCGCCCGCGCGGTCGCCGTTCCACCTTCGCTGCTGGCATGCGACGAGCCGGTCTCTGCGCTCGACGTCTCGCTGGCAGCGCAAGTCCTCAACCTGCTGTGTGAACTGCGGGCGAAGCTTGGCATCGCGCTGCTGTTCGTCACCCACGACCTGGCGGTGGCCCGCGCGGTTGCAGACGAGGTGGCCGTGATGAGCGGCGGCATGATCGTCGAGCACGGACCAACCGACCGGCTGTTCGAGGCGCCCGCCCACCCGTATACCCAAGAGCTGCTCGCCGCCGTTCCCGACGTCGTGGAGGCTGCCTCGATCTCGGCTCCGCCGACAAAGGGTCGGGCGGCGTGAAGATCGCCGCGCTCGGAGCCTCGGTCACGCCCGGGGCGGCGACACCCCGTACAGGTGTGTACGGGCGTCTGCGGCGCCGGGGGGATCTGTCGCGCTTGAATGCCAGCGGCACGGCTGTCCGCGCTGCGCTGATACCGGTCGCGGTCGTCACCCTGGTGGTGCTGGCGCTGCCGCTGCTCGCGACGCACGGCGCGCTCGACGTGAACCGCGTCGGAGCGTTTCACAGCCCATCGTGGGCATACCCGTTCGGCACCGATGACATCGGTCGCGACGTCTTCTCGCGGGTTCTGTACGGGATACGCGAGTCGTGGCTCAGCGCGCTCGGGGTGATCTGTGCGGGGGCGGCGTTCGGTGCCCTGATCGGAGCCGTGGCCGGCGCGTTTGGGGGCGTCGTCGACCTGATCCTCATGCGGATCACCGATCTGTTCCTCGCGCTGCCGGCGCCAGTGATCGCGATCGCGGTGGTCGCTTCGATCGGACCGAGCCTGTTTCACACGCTGCTCGCGCTGAGCGTCGTGTGGTGGCCGTGGTACGCGCGGATCGTCCGCGCGGAGGTACGCGCACATGCCGCTCGGGCGCACGCTGACGCTGCGCGCCTGGCCGGCGTAGGCAAGGCCCGGCTGGTGTTGCGCCATCTGCTCCCGGGTGCCGTAGCGCCCGTGATCGTCACGATGTCGCTAGACGTCGGCAACCTGATCCTTGCCCTCGCGGCCCTGTCTTTCATCGGCCTCGGCGCGCCGCCCCCCTCACCGGAGCTTGGGGCGATGAGCGCGCGAGGCCTCGAATACCTGCTCGCTTACGGCTGGGTGCCGATCGCGCCCGCGGCGGCGGTCGCCCTGCTTGCACTCGTGGCCAACCTGCTCGGCGATCACGCCAATCGCAGACTCGACCAAAGGACGACTCGATGACACTCCGACACCGACTCCTGCTCCCCGCCCTCACCGTACTGGCGGCCGCCATCGTGATCGCCGGGTGCGGATCATCTTCGTCGAAGATCTCCTCCGGCGGTCAAACAAGCGGCAAGGCGAGCGACGTGCTGCGGATCCCGTATCTCGGCGACATGTCGGTGCCGGATCCGGACGTCTTCTACGACATCGAAGGCAACAACGTGATCCTGTCGACCTACGACGGGCTGCTCACCTACGCCCCCGACTCCAACCACATCATCGGCGCCCTGGCGACGAGCTGGGCGGTTTCGCCGAACCGGCTCGTGTACACCTTTCACCTGCACCCCGGCGTTCACTTCCATGACGGATCCCCATTGACTTCGCAGGCGGTGGTCCACAGCTTCCAGCGGCGGCTCGCGATCAACCAGGCCCCGGCCTACATGCTCAAGCCGATCGCGTCGATGAAGACGCCCGATCCGCTGACCCTGGTGCTGACGCTCAAGCACCCGGTCAACCCGTTCCTCGACTACCTGGCTTCGAGCTGGGGACCGAAGATCATCGGACCCGCGGCGTTGGTCACGCACGCGGGCAAGGACCACGGCCAGAAGTGGCTCCAGACCCATGACGACGGCACCGGTCCATTCCAGCTGACCGACTTCGCACGCGGGCGCCAATACACGCTCACCCGCTGGAGCGGCTACTGGGGAGCAAAGCCGTTCTTCCGCCAGGTCCTGCTCGAGATAACACCGGACATCGGCACCCAGCAGCTCGAGTTGCAGAACGGAGGCGTCGACGCGATCCTGCACTCGTTCCCAGCGGCCAACCTCGGCTCACTGTCTTCGAATGTGCGCGTCGCCGAGTATCCGTCGTACCTGCGGCTGCTCCTGTACGTCAACACGCAGAAACCGCCGTTCAACAACCCCGCCGTTCGGGCGACGCTGCGCTCAGCGATCAACGTCCCCCAGCTCGTCTCGGAGGCGTACTCCGGCACGGGGACGGCGTCGACCGGCCCGTACCCAAGCGCTCTGCTCTCCGGCCAGCCCTCGCTTCCGTACGCGTCGAACCCGACGGCCGCGGCGGCCGGGGAGAAGGCCGCGGCGACGAAGCAGATCACGCTCGCATTCACGGCCGACGAATCGGGCGTCCAGAGACGTGTCGGGGAACTGCTCCAGGCGGCGCTCACGGCCGCCGGCTGGCAGGTGACCGTGAAAGAGGTCCAGCTGCCCCAGGTCTACGCATATGTCAACAATCTGAAAGCGGCGCCTGACCTGCTGCTGCAGACCAACACCCCGGATGCCGCTCACCCAGACACCTGGGCCCGGATCGTGTTCTACTCGAGCGGGGGGCTGAACTTCCTTGGCTTCAAGGACACGAAGGTCGACAGCCTGCTGGACAAGGCCGTCAGCGCCGCGCCGGCGCAGGCGACCAGCCTCTATCAGCAGGTCGGTCAGGAGGTGATCAACCAGAACGAGATCTTCTTCCTGGGTGACATCAAGAACGTGTTCGTGCTGAACAAGAACCTCGGTGGCGTGGAGCAGATCCCCGCCTATCCGTGGACAGTCACGCTGGCGAAGCTGACGAGGACCGGCGGCTGATGGCCGAGCTCGTCGCTCGGCGCGCGGCCGCTCTCGTGGCCGTACTGTTCGGCCTCGCTGTGATCGTGTTCCTGCTCCAGGCCGTGGTCCCCGCCGACCCCGTGCGGGCGATGGTCGGCGCCAGCGCATCCCGGGAAACAGTCGCACTCAAGCGCCATGAGCTCGGCTACGACAAGCCGCTGCCGGTCCGGTTTCTCGACTACATGGGCCGGCTGGCGAGCGGCGACCTGCAGACGTCTTTAAGGACACGCGAACCGGTGGCGACCGACCTGCAGACGTTCGCGCCGGCCTCGCTCGAGCTGGCCCTCGCCGCGGCGACGATCGCCGGAGTCCTCGGCGTCGGCCTCGGCTTGGCGCTGGCCGCCGGTGGGCGGATCGCGAAGGTTTTGCGATTGGCACTGATCGGTGGGGCGTCCGTACCGACGTTCCTGCTCGCGCTGCTGCTGATTTTGCTGTTCTATTCCAAGCTTCACCTGCTGCCGTCATCCGGCCGCGTCGATGACGCGCTCGCGGTGCCGAACGGACCGACCAAGCTGCTGTTGATCGACTCGTTGCTCCACGGCGATCTGAATGTCTTCTGGAGCGCGCTCCGGCACATCGTGATGCCCGCGTTCACGCTCGCGCTGCTACCGGCGCTTGCGATCGCCCGGACGCTGGCGACGTCGTGCGAGCAGGTCCTCCGCGAGGACTATGTGCGTACGGCGCGCGCCAAAGGCCTGCGCGAACGGACGGTGATCTTGCGGCACGCGCTACGGAATGCGAGCGGTCCGGCGTTGACGATGAGCGGGCTTCAGTTCGGGCTGCTGCTCGGCGGGATCGTTGTCGTCGAGCAGATCTTTGCATGGCCCGGGCTCGGGCGGTACATCGACCAGTCGATCGCCTATGCCGACTTCCCGGCGATCACCGGCACGACGCTGCTGCTCGGCACGGCGTACGTCGTGGTCAACTTCCTCGTCGACCTCGCCCAGGCTTGGGCCGATCCGCGAATCCGGACGGTGTGAAGTGGGGTTGAGCTCGGCCGAAGCGATCCTCGACATTGCGCTCGCGGCGGGGGCCGGATGGTCGCGGGTGTGCCGGCGCGGCACCGCACTGACCCTTCTTGACATCGAGGGCGGCGCGAACGTGCCGACGCTGCTGTACCGCGCCGACGATCCGCTCGAGCGCTACTGCATGCCCGACACGCT
>CAXMLR010000004.1:0-12408 GCA_964194275.1 uncultured Solirubrobacterales bacterium | reverse complement strand
CCGGCGTTGTTGACCAGGATGTCGACCTGGCCCCACGCGTCGATCACATTCCGCACGAGCTGGTCAGGAACGCCCTCCTTGGTCAGGTCGCCGCCGAACACGAGAGTGTCGCCGGAGATCTCGGAAGAGGTCTGCTCGGCGACGTCGCTGTCGAGATCGTTGATCAGCACCTTCGCGCCCTGCTCGGAGAGGAGCTCCGCCGTCGCGCGGCCGATGCCGCGGGCTGAGCCGGTCACGATCGCGACCTTGCCGTCGAGGACTGCCATGTCAGTTGCCTTTCGTTGAACTGCTGAAGCGTGGGCATGATGTCAGTGGCGAGGGGTTGGTGTCGCGCTGGCAGCGGATAGAGTCCGCCGGCAGATGAACGCAAAGGAATGGCTCGCCGCCTACGCGCAGAAGCTCGGCACCGACCCTCCGACCACCGACGAGTTCAGGGTGCTGCTCGACCTGGCCGGCGTCGCCGCTCACTCCTCCGAGCGCGTGGCCGCGCCCGTGTCGTGCTGGCTGATCGCCAAAGCCGGGGTGGCGCCGGGCGAGGCGCTGCGTCTGGCTCGTGAAGTCGGCAGCGATGGCTGAGCGCGAGTACGACATCGTCCTCTTCGGTGCGACCGGATTCACCGGGGCGCTGACCGCTGAGTACCTGGCTGAGAACGCGCCGGCGGGCACCCGGGTGGCTCTGGCCGGGCGGAACATGAAGAAGCTGCAGGACGTTCGCGACCGGGTCAGGCCGGCTGGCGCGGACAGCGTCGAGCTGCCTCTGCTCACAGCCGACGTGACCGACCCTGACTCGCTGCGTGCCATCGCGCAGGCGGCGCGCGTGGTCATTACCACCGTGGGGCCGTACATCAACTACGGCGAGCCGCTGGTGGCGGCCTGCGCCGCCGCCGGCACGCACTATGTGGACCTCACCGGCGAGCCGCTGTTCGTCGACCTGATGTGGATTCGTCACCACGAGGCGGCCGAGCGCAGCGGCGCACGCATCGTCCATTCGTGCGGGTTCGATTCGATCCCCTACGACCTCGGCGCGTTGTTCACCGTGCAGCAGTTGCCCGAAGGCGTCCCGATAAGGCTCGAGGGATTCGTCCGCGTAGGCGGGACGTTCTCCGGTGGTACCTACCAGTCGGTGCTCGAGATCATGGGTCGGCTGGGTGAGAGTTTCCGCGTCGCCCGTGAGCGCCGGCAGCTGGAGCCCAAGTCTCCAGGCCGGAAGGTCAGGGGAGTAGCAGGAACGCCGCATCGCGATTCAGCCGCGGGCGGCTGGGTGGTCCCGTTCCCGACCATCGACCCTCAGACCGTGCTGCGCTCGGCGCGCGTGCTCGAGCGCTACGGACCTGATTTCACCTACAGCCACTACCTCGTCGTCCGGCGCCTCCCCGTGCTTGCCGGAATGGCGATGGGCGCGGGATCGGTTCTCGCGCTGGCTCAGCTCCCGCCGGCGCGGAGGGCGATGAAGAAGCTCAAGAGCTCCGGTGAGGGCCCATCGCCCCAGCAGCGAGCGACGAGCTGGTTCAAGGTCCGAATGGTCGGCGAAGGCGGCGGTCAGCGCGTCGTGACCGAAGTCTCTGGCGGTGACCCGGGCTACACGGAGACCTCGAAGATGCTGGCGCAGTCGGCACTGTGCCTTGCCCACGACGACCTGCCAGAGCGTTCCGGGCAGCTCACCCCCGCGGTGGCCATGGGACAGCCACTGATCGACCGTCTCCGAGGTGCCGGCATCCAGTTCCGGGTGCTCGCGCAAGACTGACCGGTCATGCGTGCGACATCAGCCGAGGCGACCCACGCCGCCAACGAGGCGTTTGGGCGTCATCCCGGACATCGCGCTCTGCATGCCCGCGGGGCTTTGCTGAAGGGCACCTTCACCGCCACCGCCGCGGCGGCTGCGCTGACCCGGGCCGGACACATGCAGGGCACCCCGGTCCCGGTCACGGTCAGAGTGTCCAACGCGGGCGGGGACCCGGAGATTCCGGACTACGTCCCGGACGTCCGCGGGCTGGCGGTCAAGTTCTATCTTCCGGACGGTTCCCGGAGCGACATCGTCGCCCAGAGTGCTCCGCGGTTTCCGGTGCACACACCGGAGGCGTTTCTCGAGTTGCTGCGCGCTCAGAAGCGCTCGCCCGCGATGGCCTGGAAGCTCCCGTTGTTCCTCGCCCGCCACCCCGAGGCGATCATGCGACTGCCGCTGAATTTGCCGGCGCTGCGGCCGGTCCAGAGCTACGCAACCTGCCGCTACTACGCCATCCACGCCTACCGGTTTCTGGACGCGGGCGGCTCCCCACATTTCGTGCGCTACACGTTGCTGCCGGCGGCCGGAGACCAGCGGCTGAGCGCGCGCGAGGCCAAGCGCCGGGGTGCCGAGTACCTGCAACAGGAGATTCGCGAGCGAGTGGCCCGCGAGCCGATCCGCTTCGACCTCGAGCTTCAGATCGCTCAACCGGGTGACAACGTCGACGATCCCGGCTCTACGTGGCCGAGCCGGCGACAGCGGATCCGCGCCGGCACCCTCGAGCTCACGGGGCTCGAGACCGAACGGGAGACGGGCGGTGACGTCTTGGTGTTCGATCCCAGCCGCGTCGTCGATGGGATTGAATGCTCGGAAGATCCTGTGCTGCGGTTCCGTCCCGCCGCCTATTCCGATTCGGTTACCAAGCGCACGGAGGTCTGATGGCAGATAAGTGGACAGCGGCGGACATTCCCGACCAGGCGGGTCGCCTGGCGGTGGTCACCGGGGCCAACAGCGGGCTCGGTCTGATCACCGCGCACGAGCTGGCCCAAGCCGGGGCCACGGTGGTGATCGCGTGCCGGAACCTGGACAAAGGGCAGCAGGCGGTGGACCGGATCCGGCGCTCGGTGCGCTCAGCCCAGCTGGAACTCCGTCAGCTCGACCTGGCCGACCTCAGTTCGATCAGCGCGTTCGCCGACACGCTGGGCTCCGAGCACGACAAGCTGGATCTGCTCATCAACAACGCCGGGTTGATGGCGCCACCGCGAACGCTCACGCGCGATGGCTTCGAGAGCCAGATCGGCACCAACCATCTCGGCCATTTCGCGCTCACCGGCCGGCTGCTGAAGCTGCTCCTGGCCGCACCCGACCCGCGCGTCGTGACCCTGTCCAGTGGCGGGCACCGGATCGGCAAGATCAACTTCGATGACCTGCACTCCGAACGGCGTTACAACAACTGGCTGGCCTACGGGCAGTCAAAGCTGGCCAACCTGATGTTCTGCTTCGAGCTCCAGCGTCGCGCCACGGAGGCCGGGGTCGCGCTGCGCAGCGTGGCCGCCCATCCGGGTTACGCCGCGACCAACCTCCAGTTCGCCGGACCGAGCCGCTTCTACGAGAAGGCGATCGGGGCGTTGGGCAACAAGCTCATCGCGCAGAGCGCGGAGATGGGAGCGCTACCGAGCCTGTACGCCGCAACCATGGATATCCCCGGCGGCACGTTCGTCGGGCCCGATGGCGTGGCGGAGCAACGCGGCTACCCGCACGTGGTCAGCGCGGCCGGCAAGGCCTACGACGAGCAGGCCTGGGGCAAGCTGTGGTCACGTTCCGAGGAGCTCACCGGCGTGGACTACGAGTTCGCCTCCGCGAGCGCCGTGTGAGCACACTGCGCAGCGAGGGCGGCGCGGTGCTGGAATGGGCGGCGAGCTACCTCGAGCGCGTGCGGGAGCTCCCGGTACTGGCCCAGGTCAAGCCCGGGGAGATCCGCGAGCGGCTGCCGACGGTCGCACCTGAGCACGGCGAACCCTTCTCGGCGGTGCTGAGGGATCTCGACGAGGTGCTGCTGCCGGGGGTGACCCACTGGCAGCACCCACGCTATTTCGCCTACTTCGCCACCAGCGCCTGCGAACCGGCGATCCTGGCTGAGCTGCTGGCCGCGACGCTCAACTCGGTGGCGATCCTGTGGCGCACCGCTCCCGCGGCGACCGAGCTCGAGGAGGTCGTGCTCGACTGGACAGCTGAGCTGCTGGGCCTGCCGAGCGGCTGGCACGGCCACATCGAGGACAGCGCCTCGACCTCGACGCTGGCCGCGATCATCGCCGCGCGTGAGGGCAGCGGGCGTGAGGAGGTCGTGTGCTCCGAGCACGCCCACTCGTCGGTGGAGAAGGCGGCGCGAATGTTGGGGATGCGGTTGCGCAAGGTGGCGGTCGACGAGGACTTCCGGATGCGTGCCGACGCGCTCGGCGATCTCGGCGAGGCCGCCGCCGTGGTGGCGACCGTGGGCACGACGGCCACGACGGCCGTCGACCCGATAGCGGCTATCGCCGACGCATGCGCGGCCGCCGGCACGTGGTTGCATGTCGACGCCGCCTACGCCGGCGCCGCGATGGTCTGCCCGGAGAACCGGTGGGCGTTTACCGGCGTCGAGCGCGCTGACTCGCTCGTCGTCAACGCCCACAAGTGGATGCTCACACCGATGGACTGCTCGCTGCTGTGGACTCAGCGGCCTGAGGCCTTCCGCCGCGCGTTCAGCCTGATTCCGGCCTACCTGCAGACCCCGGACGCCGAGGACGCACTGTCGCTCAGCGAATACGGACCGGCGCTGGGTCGGCGGTTTCGTGCCCTGAAGCTTTGGGCCGTCCTGCGATGCTTTGGCCGCAGCGGACTGCAGGCCCACATCCGCGGCGGAATCGGACTGGCCGCCGCGTTCGAGGAGTGGGTGCGGGAGGACCCGGATTGGGAGTTGTGCGCACCCCGCTCGTTCTCCGTCGTCTGCTTCCGGCTGAGGGCCGGCAACGAGCGCAACCGCGCGCTGCTCGAGCGCGTCAACGCTAGCGGCGAGATCTTCATTTCCCACGCGGTGCTGCGCGACCGGTATGTATTGCGCATGGCGATCGGCCAGCAGCACAGCACCGAGGCAGATGTGCGCCAGGCCTGGGCCGTGCTGCGACGAGAGGCGGCCCGGCCATGAGGCAGGCGCTGCTCTCACTGCTCGCCGTGATCCCAATTCCGTTCGTGCCCACGACACCCACCTACACCGGCCACCCGGCCACCGTGGCGCCGCTCCACGGGATCGCTCGCGTGCCCCAAAACCGGTACATGGCCGCCAACGGACAGTCGGAGATCCACAACGATGCCTGGCAGACCGACGCCTACGCGTGGCCCGGGCCACTCGGGCGCTCGCCCCGGACGCTGTCCTCGATGCTGGTGCCCAGTCGCGACTGCGGGTCGATCGCCTTTGATCAGCATGGGCGTTTGGTGTCCGTCTGCGTCGGGCTCTCCGGCCCCCAGCTTTACACGTTCAACGCGAACACGCTGGCGACGCTGGCCACGTTCTCGCTGCCGCCTCGCCAAGACGTGCCCTCGAACCTGTTCCAGGACTTCACCGGCGGCGGCTACTTCTACCTGGACAACCAAGACCGGGTGGTGACCTCGACCACGACGCGGCACATCTACGTGATCGCCGAGTCCCCGCGCGGCTTCGTGCTGCAGCATGACTACGACCTCAGTCACGTGCTCACCTCGACGGAGAAGATCACCTCAGCGCTCCCTGACGCACACGGGCTGCTGTGGTTCGTGGCTCGCCGTGATGGGGTAGTCGGGACGCTCGACTTCCGGACCGGAGCGATTCGGGTGGTGCGGGTTGGCGCCGGAGCCGTCGGGGAGATCGAGAACTCGTTCGCCACCGACGCGCGCGGAGGGGTCTACATCGCCACCAATCGCACGCTGTACCGCTTCGTCGCCGGGGTTGGCGGCGTGCCCAGGGCGACCTGGCAGGTGGTCTATCCGAACAGCGGGCAGTCCAAGCCGGGCCAGGTCGACGACGGCACCGGCACCACGCCGACGGTGATGGCGGGCGGATACGTGAACATCACCGACAACGCTGACCCGATGGACATCGTCGTCTATCGCACGGCAAACCGGCTGAAGCATCGGCAGCCGCGCCTGGTCTGCCGTGTCCCGGTGTTCACGCGCGGGGCAAGCGCCAGCGAGAATTCGATCATCGTCGCGGGCCGCTCGATGGTCGTCGAGAACAACTATGGCTACCAAAGCCCGGTGTCGGTGACGGCGGGCACGCTGACCGCACCGGGCTTCACGCGGGTCGACGTGAACCGCGACGGTCGCGGCTGCCACCGCGTTTGGACCAACTCGACCGAGCGCGCCCCCACCGTCGTCTCCAAGCTGTCGCTGGCCACCGGGTTGCTCTACACCTACACCAAGGACCCGGGAGTGTTGGATCCGTGGTACTGGACCGCGCTCGACTTCCGCACCGGGCGTGTGGTGTTCAAGCAGCTGGCGGGCACCGGCAACCTCGGCTACAACAACAACTACGCCGGAATCGTCCTGTCGCAGAGCGGCACCGCGTACCTGGGCGTGCTCGGTGGCTTGATCGCGTTCAGAGACGGCACAAAAGCGTCTTGAACCGTTACAGCGGGTCGCGAGACCATCCGTCTCATGGACCGGGCTCGCGCAGTTTCTCGCGCTATGCGCGAAGAACTGCGCGTGGCGGGTCGGCAGACCGCTGTCATCACGACTCGTCAGCTGAACTCGATCGGCCTCGACCGGTCAACCATTACTCGCCGAGTCAAGGCCGGGCGGCTGCACCGCAAGCATCAGGGCGTCTACGCCGTCGGCCGACCGGACCTGCCGGTCGAGGATGAGATGCTGGCGGCGGCGCTGGCGATCGGCGAGGACGCGGTCGTAAGCCACCTCGCTGCTGCCTTTCTCTGGGGGTTCTGGACGACGCTCCCGAGGGGGCCGGTCGACGTCACGGTCCCTCGCCGTATCAGATCCCGAAAACGCATCCGGGTTCACGTGGCAGCAACGCCCCGCATCGACGTGACCCGCTGCCGCGGCGTCCCCGTTACCACCGCCGCCCGGACGCTGGTCGACCTCGCCGGGGTCGTGAGGAGCGACAAGGCGCTCCGGCGGGCAGCGCACGAAGCGGAGTCGATGCGGCTGGTCAGCGCCGCACGGCTCCACGCCCAGCTCGAGCGCACGCCGGACAAACGGCTAAACGCATTGGTTGCCACCGGCCCGCGGCCCACCCGCTCGGAGCTCGAGGACGCGGTGGATGAGCTGCTTACCCGTCATGGCGTCAAGCCCCCGCAGACCAACGTCATCGTCGCCGGATTCGAGGTCGACTTCTTCTATCCCGACCACAAGCTCGTGATCGAGGCCGACGGCGCGCGTTACCACGACACGGCAATCCGCCAGGCCCAGGACCGGCGCAAGCAGGCGATCCTCGAAGGTCTTGGTCTCCGCGTACTCAGGCTGCGCTGGGAGGACACGACGCCCGAGCGCGAGGCGCAGACCGTCGCCCGCGTCCGGCACGCCCTCTGAACAGAGCGGACTATTTGAGCTCGGCGCTCGACTTGCCCAGCAGCAGCCGGGCCACCACGAGCAGCTGGATCTGCTGCGTGCCCTCGAAGATGTCGAGGATCTTGACGTCACGCGCCCACTTCTCGAGCAGCTCGCCCTCGCCGTAGCCGATGCTGCCGGCCAGCGCGACGCACCGCAGCGCGACATCCGTTCCGACGCGCCCGGCCTTGGCCTTGGCCATCGAAGCCTGCAGTGAGTTGGGCTTGCGGTTGTCGGCCATCCAGGCGGCCTGGAGTGTCAACAGGCGGGCGGCCTCCCAATCGGACTCCATCGACAAAAACTCCGACGCCGCGGCGCTCTGGACGTGGGGCGGAGCCGCATAGTCGATCTCGATCCCGGCCTCGGTCAGCAGATCGTGTGTGCGCTCCAAAGAAGCTCGAGCTACGCCGATCGCCATCCCCGCGACGAGTGGCCGCGTGTTGTCGAAGGTCTGCATCACGCCGGCGAAGCCCTGCCTTGAGGTCTGGATCTCCGGCGAGCCGAGCAGGCTCTCCTTGGGCACGCGGCATTCGTCGAGCACGAAGTCGGCGGTGTCCGAGGCGCGGATCCCCAGCTTGTGCTCGAGCCGGTCGAGCTTCAGCCCGGGGTTGCTGCGCTCGACGACGAACGACTTGATCGCGCCGCGGCCGGCGTTGCGGTCGAGGGTGGCCCAGACCACCACGAGCTCGGCGCGCTCGCCGGAGGTGACGTAGATCTTCTCGCCGTTGAGCACGTACTCGTCGGTGCCCGCGTCGTAGCGCGCGGTGGTTCGGATGGCCGCGGAATCAGAGCCCGCCTCCGGCTCGGTGATCGCCATCGCGGCCCACTTGCCGCCGAAGCGCGCCAGCTGCTCCTCGTTGGCCACGGCGGCGATCGCCGCCTGGCCGAGACCCTGGCGGGGCATGGTCAGCAGCAGGCCGACATCGCCCCAGCACAGCTCCGTCAAGCCGAGCAGGCTGGCCATGTTCGAGCCGTTGCGGTTTCCGTTGTTCGCCTTGGCGGAGCCGTTGTCCGAGCCGCCTCCGACTGCGCCCGCGCCGGCTCCGCCGAGCGCGCCGCTCTCGTTCATGCCGTCGATCAACGCGGCCAGCATGTCGAGCTCCTTGGGGTACTCGTGCTCGGCGACATCGTACTTGCGCGAGTTGGGACGGAACACCTCGGTCGCCACCTGATGGGACTGGGTCACGAGCCCGCTGAACTTCTTGGGTACCTCCAAGTTGATTGGCATCAGAGCACCAAGGCCCCCTCCATCACACCAGCCGCCCGGAGATCCCGGTACCAGCGCTCCACCGGGTGCTCCTTGACGTAGCCGTGGCCGCCCAGCAGCTGCACGCCATCGGAGCCGATCGCCATGCCGCGCTCGGCGCACAGCCGGCGGGCGATCGCCACTTCGCGATCGAAGCTGAGCCCCTGGTCGACCCGGCTGGCGGCGCGGTAGGTGGCCAGGCGCATGCCCTCGAGCTCGATCCCGATGTTCGCGACCATGAACGCGACGGCCTGACGGTTGGAGACCGGCTCCCCGAAGGCCGTGCGCTGATTGACGTACGGAATCGCATAGTCGAGCACGGCCTGAGCGGTGCCCACGGCCAGAGCGCACCAGGCGAGGCGGCCGAGCTGGACGCATTCGCGGTAGATGTCGGGATCCCCGTCGCCGAGCAACGATCGAGCGGGTAGCTGCACGTCCTGCAACGTCAGGGTGCCGGTGCCGGCGGCGCGGATGCCCATCGCGGGCTCGGGCGCAACCAGTACGCCGGAGGTGGATGCCTCGACCACGAACAGCGCGGGGCCACGACCCTCCAGCTCCGCGGCGACGATGAACAGCTCGGAGTCGGCGGCGCGGGGGACAAGCGACTTCACGCCCTTCAGTACGTATCCGCCGTCCTCCGAACGCGCGGTGGTGGCCAGCGTGAACGGGTTGAACAGGGCTCGTGGCTCGAGCAGCGCCAGCGCGGCTGCAGGCACGTTCTCGCCCACGAATTCCGGGAGGTAGGTGGCCTGGTGATCCGCGTCGCCCCACAGACTTAGAGCAGTCGAAACCCCGGCGGGGGCCAGCGCGGCCACGGCAAAGCCCATGTCGCCATGCGCCAACGCCTCGCTCATCAGCACGGAGGTCACGGCGGAGCGTTGTTGCACCGCGCCGCCCAGCTCCTCGGGCACGCCGACCATGGTCAGCCCGAGGTCGTTGCTCTGGGTCAGCAGCTCCGCCGGGGCCGCACACGCGGCATCGGCGGCCTGGGCGGCCGGGCGCACCCTCGCCGCGGCGAAGTCCCGCACCGACTCCTGCAGCATCTGCTGCTCGTCGTCCGGAGCGAGGTCGAACAGATCGCTGCGCGTGGCCCGCGGCTGCCTGGAGGGGCTGGTGAGCTTCTGCGCCGCCGCGAACGTGCGGCCGGCACGCGCGGCGGTCTGCACCGTGGTCTTCGAGGCGCCGTGCAGGAGCCGCTCGGTGGGCTGCCGCAGTCCGAAGCGATCGACGAGGTCGGAGGAGGCGAGGCGGTTCAGGGCACGAAGCCCGACAGCCATTCCGCGTTCGGCGAGGTTCTGCTGGTCCGAGGCCACAACGCCGAAGATATCATGTGTTGTTGTGACATCAGTTGATGTCATCGGGGGAGCGAGGAAGCACTTACGCCCCTCCTACACCGCGCGGCGGATGTGCGGCGAGAATCTGGGTGAGGGATCGATCAGGGTGCTGGGGCGCAGGCCGCCACCGTGCTTCAGTGCAAGGACGTCTCCGGGCACCTCCAGCTGTTTCTCGGCGGGACGCGGTTCAACGTGATTGGGATCATGCGTCGGGTGACGCTTGATCCGGGCCTCGACCGCGGCGCATTCGTCGGGCCCCAGGTGCTCGCCCACTCGCTGGCCCCAGAACCGACCGATGGTGATCCCGCCTACGCGCGCATCAGTGTCCCGCTGGCAGCTGCTGATCGGAGCGATGGCCGGCACCCCGCGGCGAGGGCGGCGCCTCTGAGTCTGACCGACGCGCTGCGAGTGTGCTGATGGGGACGCGGCGCGGAGGGTGTGGGCGCAGACAGGGACGGCGTACCCGCGCGTCGCAGCTTCAGCTTCGGCCCGTCTGCGTGTCGATCCGGGGCCGCCCCGTGCGTCGGAGCCCAGCTGCACCACGGAGCCGCGCGCGCAGCGCCGCCGCCCCGTAAGCGGTCGCCGCCAGCCCGATGACTGCGCTGCTGGGGGGAAGCGACGCGATCGCATAACTGAGGGCCAGGCCGCCCCACATGGCGCCGACCGCGGTCAGGCCGGACAAGACGATCCCCAGCCGCGGCTGGTCGGTGAGGTGGTGCGCGGCCCCGGCCGGCGCCGCCAGCAGACCGAGCAGCAGGAGCGCGCCGACGGCCTCGGTGCTCGCCGCGGTGACCAGGGCCACGGCGGCGAGAAAGGCCACGCCAAGCGCACGAACCGGAACTCCGTGCACGGTTGCCAGCTCCGGATCGAGGGTCGAGAAGAGCAGCGGCCGGAAGGCGCCACCCACCCCCGCCGTGGCGAGGAGGCCGATCCCTGCCGCGGCCCAAGCGGTGCTGGCGGTGAGCCCGAAGATCGAGCCGGAAAGCGCGCTGATGGTGATCGTTCCCTGGCCGCCCTGGGCACTTGTGGACAGCAAGGTGATGAGCAGCATGCCCAGGCCGAGGATCCACGCGAAGACCATGCCGATGACCACGTCGTCCGCCTGTGCCCGGCGTCCGAGCGCGGCCATCGCCGCGGCCACCGCGAGCGTCGCCGCCACCAGGCCGAGCTGCTGGTTGACTCCAGCCAGCGCGGCGGCGATCGTCCCCACGAAGGCGACGTGGCTGAGGGCGTCACCGGCAAACACCTGCGCCCGCAGGACCACGAACCATCCGACGACTCCGCAGGCCAGCGCGATGAAGGTGCCGGAGAGATAGGCATTGCGAACGAACTCGTGCGAGAACATCCGCTAGGGCCGCCCGGCGATTCGGCGTCCGATCACGATCAGCACGTGGAGGCCGAGAGCGAGCGTCGTGAGGTAGAAGCCGACCGGATAGATCGAGAAGTAGGCCATCGCCAGGGCGAGCCAGACCACCAGCACCGCGAGCACGACGCTCAGCAGCAGCCCGGCAACGGGGCGGCTGGTGAGCTGCTGGGCACTGGCGGCGGGTGCCACCAGCAGCGCGAACACGAGCAGCGCGCCGGTGATCTGGCTGGTGGCGGCCACCGCCAAGCCGAGGAGCAGCAGGAAACCGATGTTCAGGGCGCGGACCGGCACTCCTCGCGCGGCTGCGACCTCGGGATCGATCGTCGCGTACAGCAGCGGCCGGCCGATCAGTGCCAGCGCGGCGAGGGCGGCGAAGGCCACGAGCGCCAGCGCCAGAACCTGACCCCTGCTCACGCCGAGAAAGGTGCCGAACAGGAGCGTCTCCGGCCCCCCCAGGACCGCGCTGTTGAGCGACAGGAACACAAAGCCGGCGGCCAGCCCGACCGTCTGGATCGTGCCGATGGCGGCGGTCTCCCGACCCGCGCTGCTTCCCTGGCGGGGGCCGCCGCCACCGATCGCCACGGCGGCCGCACCGCACGCCAGGTACAGCCCGAGCGCGCTCGGCAGCCCGGCCAGTGCGGCGCCGGTGGCGCCGGGAAACGCCATCACCGACAGGGTGTGGCCGGCAAAGCTCTGGCGCCGGAGCACCATGAACCAGCCCACCATGGCCGCCAGGACCGCCACGATCGTCCCGGCCTCGAGTGCGTGGACCATGAACGGATAGGCCAGCAGCTGGCGCACATCGGCGATCAGGTTGACCGACAGCGAGGGATTACCCGTCATCGCCGCCATGATGGTGCGGCGCCTCAGGCTGCCCGACCACCACGAGCCGGCCGTCGGCCGCGCGGAGCACCTCGACGGGCGTCCCGTAGAGCGCGGACAGCTGCTCGGCGGTGATGACCTCATCGACCGTTCCCGCCACGGCGCCGCCGCCGCCCAGGTAGAGCACGCGGTCGAGATGGGCTAGCAGCGGATTTACGTCGTGGGCTACCAGCAGCACCGCGATCTGCTGCTCGTTGGAGATCCTGCCGACCAGGGCCGCGACCGCACTCTGGTTGGGCAGGTCGAGGCCGTCGAGCGGCTCGTCGAGGATCAGCAGCTCGGG
>CAXMLR010000003.1:0-6737 GCA_964194275.1 uncultured Solirubrobacterales bacterium | reverse complement strand
GTACTGACTTCGCCGCCAAGCCGGGGATGATAGACGCAGGTGTCCCCGACTGCCCCCGAGCTCGCGGCTAGTATGGGCCTAGAACGGACCTCAGCAACAGCTCTACAGCCTCCATGGTTGAGTGGATCGGTCGCGTTGAAGCGTTCGGATCAACCGCCAACGCCGCTCAATGCATCCCCTGCATCCTTCGCCTCCAGCCTGGTAGACCGCGATGCGATCCCGATTGGCGGCCACACTCGGCATCCTGCTTGCGGGTTTTCTCGCCCTGGCGGGTTGCGGAGGCACGCGGCCCCACATGACGGGCGGTTTGGCCCCATTCGGCGGCACCCCAGTTCGTCCTACGCCGATCGCAGGTACGCCAGTCCGTCCCACGCTCGCGCAGGAGGACGTGGTCACGACCCACGCGAGCCCGGCCAGCGCCTGGGGCGCCCACAGCGCGCGGATCATCCGCGCTGCCAACGGCGACGTCTACACGACCTACATCATCGACGGCGCCGACAATCAGCATTTCGACTGGGTGTTGGCTCGGCGTGCCGTGGGGTCGTCCGATTGGCGCACGGTTATCACGGCCGCGACGGCTACCGAGCCAGGCAATCCGCCGGCGCTGCTTCTCGGCCCGGACGGCAAGACCGTTCTTGTCGCCTATCTCTCGCCGCCTGATAGCGCGTCCGCGGGCGCCCCGCACCTCTACGACTCATCAACCGGGCAGTCGTCGACCATTCCGGGCACTTGGCTCACCGGTGCGAACCTCTCGCGCTCGGGCGCGAGCTACTTGAGCGCAAGCATCGACAACCACGGCCGGATTCTGGTGTGGGAGGACGTCGCCTGCATCTATTTCACCCCACTCTCAGGGCCGGCGCCGACGTGCGTGAGCGCCAACGTCCCCGGCACCTACTACTGGTCCTTTCGTGACGACACGGGCTGGCATCAGCAGCAGTGGGTCTCGAAATACCGGCAGGCCTACAACTTCCTGCTCCCCGTTTCATCATCGGAGCTCCGAGTGATCGGCACCCGCGATCTCCTCCAGGCGGAGACAAGCTATGCGGGCACCAACCCGTGCGGCGGCTCGCCGTACTGCTTTGACCAGGCGGTGATGCAGACCTGGGCCGGCTGGAGTAACCAACCGGGCATGAGCCCTCAGATCGTGCGACCGGCGCTCGACGCCGGCGGCTATAACGGTCAACACCAGGCGAGCGTCGAGGACGCGTACGTCGACACAGCCGGCCGGACGCACGCGATCATGAGCGTCCAGGATGCGGGCAGCGCAGGGACGTTCACGAATCATCACATCGTCATCGGCGCCGATGGGAGGGTCAAGGATGTTCTCCTGCCGAGCCGCCTCCAGTTCTCAAACCTCGCCAGGATCACCCAGGACACCACAGGCCGGTTCTGGATCTACAGCGTCGGTCCCGGCCAGCCCCCAGATGTGCACCGCTGTACGGCCTACATCGCAGGTGGCGCCGCGGGTGACACGGACGGGACGCGGCTCGGACCGGTCACCGATCTCCGGTTCACGACCCCTTCGGACTGCGAGTTCGCCGTCCGCAACTTCGATGTCAACCCCCGGACCGGGACTGCGCTCGCGGACTACATCGACGGCGTCGTCGCTGCCGACAACGGACGCACCTGGATGCACTACAGAATCGGGCTCCGCCGCTGAGGACGAGAGCGGCGTGCCGGGGCTCGCGCCAGTGTCCGCTCGTAGGCACCGAGCAGGGCCTCCTCGGATCGCTCCCAGACGAGCTGCTCGGCCCGGGCGCGGGTCCTCCCGGACAGCTCGCGGCGGCGCGCCTCGAGCCCTGCTAGCTCGGCGACCAGCGCGGCGAACTCATCCCAGTCGCCGCATCGGGCGAGCGCCGCGGCATTGCCCGCGGTGTGCACGGTCTCCCGGAGCGCGAAGGCCACCGTCGGCTTGCCGAGCGACACGTATTCGGCAACCTTCACCATCGTCGTGCGGTGGTTGAGCTCGCTGCATTCGGCACTGTCGATGCAGATGTCGGCCTCGGCGATCAACTCGAGCACGCGCGCATGCTCCGTACGTCCGGTGAACGTCACGCGATCGGCAAGTCCGAGCTCCTCGAGCCCGCGCTCGAGCGGCTCGCGCTCGGCGCCGAAGCCAACGACCGTCAGCGACGTACCGCGCAGCCCGTGGCGGGCGACCAGCGTCTGCAAGAGCCAGGGAATCCGCTCGATGCCGTCCTGGCGCTCGAGCGCCCCGACGTAGACCAGCCGAGGGTCGAGCAGCCGCCCGGGCCGCGGCGGATCGGCGGCCAGGAGGTCGGAGCGCCGCAACGCGTTGCGAACCACCACGACGCTGTCCGGCGAAGCCCCGGCACCGATCGCCGCCTCACGCTGGGACTCGTTGGTAACGATGACGAGATCGGCAAGCCGCACCGATGCGCGCTGTGCGAGCCGAGCCACGCTCTGCACCGGGCCCGGGCCGAACTTGGCCTTCGCCAGCTCGGGAAACAAGTCGTGCTGATCGAACACGAATCGGCAGCCGAGCGGCCGGCCGACCAGCGCGGGGCCGAACAGCGTGTCGGGGGGGTTGTGGACGTGCAGCACGTCGGCCCCGCGCACGATGGCGCGCAGGCCGCGGGCATAGAGCTGAACGTGGGCGACGGCGTACTCGGCGAGCAGGTCGACGGCGCGCCCGCGGTGCTCCAGCGGGAGCCGGAAGCGCTCGACCGCGACGCCGTCGACGGTCTCGCGTCTGAGCTGATCGGCTCCGCGCGGCGCCACTACACGGACCTCGTAGCCTGCACGCGCGAGAGCTTCCGCCTCATAGCGGACGCGGACGTCGTATGGGTAGAGGTCGTTCTCGAGCAGCATCATGACCCGTGGACGGCGAGCGCCGACGGACGTCGCCCAGCAGCTCGCGGTCATTCGGGCGGACCGCCGCGCGGAGCGATCAGTACGACCTCGCCGGAGTCGTCCAGGCGCGCGATGCCGAGCTCATCGGAGTCGGGTCGGCTCGTCGCGGCGTCGCGGGCCACCCACCAACCGGCGACCTCACGCGGTAGGGTCAGCCACAGCGACTCACGCCCTACGAGGTAGTCGAGCAGCTCGGCGTAGCGGTCCCTGTTCTCCGGATCCCCGAGATAGCCGGGATCGGGGTGGGAGAGACACTGGATGAGACCGTGCGAGCGTTCCAGCCGCCGCACTTGTGCGGTCCAGAGGTCGATGCTGCGATGCGAGAGCAGCGTGTACAGCGTGTGGTCCTGCGGAAGTGTGTAGGGCAATTCGACCACGTCACCGAAGAAATACGGCCACGGTGAGCAGCAGCCCCCGGGCTGCGGCTCATATGGATCGGACAGCGGCACCGTGCAGTCGTAGGCGACCGGTAGCTCCGCGATCCAGTCGGGCACTCGGTGGGTTGCCGGCGAGCGAAATCCGTGCGCGCCCAGGCGGCCGGCGCTCTCGCGCAGGAGCGGAAGTTGACGCTCGAACGCCGGGCGCGAGGAGAACAGCGACCGGTCGTGGTAGATGCCGTGGAGGCCGAGCTCGAAGCCCCGCCCTCGCAGCTCATCGACGATCCCCCAGTCGATCGGATACCAACTGGCGACGAGGTTGAACGAGGAGCGCAGGCCGCGCCCCTGCTCGAGGTCGGCGACCCGCACCGCGTTCCGCAGGCCGGCTGCAGATTCCACGTCGTGCGTGAGGATCGCAGCGGCGCTGGCGCCATGAGGCCAGAACCACCGAAACGGCAGCGACTCGCTTGCGCGGGCGATCAACGCGCAGCGGATCGTGAAGCGCAGCAGCGCCGCGACACTCTCGTCGTACGGCCAGGTGGGAAAGCTCGGCAGCCCCTGCCAGCGGATCACGGCCCGGCGCGCCGCCAGCTGGACCGTACGCGGGATCGCTCGCTTGACCTTGTAGAACAGGTCCAGCGCCGCGGGCGGCACGCGACGCGGTCTCGCAGCGGCGATCCACCGCTCGCGCGTGTAGTTGTCATATGCCTCGGCGAGGCTGAACGGCACGAGCACGTCCCCCGGGTCGGTCCGAACCGCTTCGGCGATTGCGCCGTCCTCGGCGACGAAGCGCTCGATCGTCTCGGTCCCAGCGCGAGGCGAGCTCATCTCGGCGGCGACATACAAACGCCAATCCCCGGCGCCGAGCCAGCCCGCCGGGCCGGTCGCGCTCGCGCAGCGCACGCGAGGCTCTGCGCCGGTTTGGGCCCCGCCGTGTGCCGGGTCGGCGACCCCGAGCGGCTCGAGCGGCATCAGCAGCCGCTCGAGGGGGTGGCGAGTCGTGGCGCCGGGGCTCACCGTCCGCGGCCCCGGGCGCTCCCGGGTCCCACCAGCACGGCCACCACCACGATGGTGGGGCTAAGCACCGGGAGCTTCCGGAGGCCTAGCGCCCGTTCGAGCGCCGAGAACGTCCACACAAGACGAGAGTCGCTGCTGCTGGTTAGCGGCATCCAAGTGATCCCCTGCTCTCGGACGAGCCGGAAGCCAGTTTTCACGAGCGCCCTGCGGAAGCCTGCGTAGGTCGGGCCGCGATACGGATCCCAGGTCTGGGCGCGACGCTGCGGGCTCACCGAGCAGCATGCGCGCACCGCCGATCCACGCCACGAGAGCGGGTTGTGATACGTGCAGACGAGCGCGCCGCCAGGCTCGAGCACCCGCCGCGCCTCGTCGGCGAACCACGGCGCCTGGGTCACCGGGGGGACCTCGTAGGCGAGGACCATCCGGGTCGAGCGCTCCAATCCTGGCAGCGTACGGCTGTCCGGATCCACCAGCACGCAGCGGGCGTCAGGAAGCCGGGCCCGACAAATGTCGAGAGTTTCGGGGTTCCGATCAGCACAGATGACCCGCCAGCCGAGGCCTCGAAGCTCGAGCGACCAGCGACCTTCGTCGCAGCCGATGTCCAGTGCGGTTCCGCCGCCTGTGAGCGCTGTGGCCTGCCGGAGCGCTGCAAGCTGAAACCCGCTTCGGTAGCGCCCGAACCGGGTGCACGCGGATGCTCGCTCCCACGCGCTGACTCCAAGCGGATGCTCCGGGACCGGCCGGGCGGCTTCAGCAAAGGACTCCGTCATGGCCGCACGCCAGCGTATCCGACGGCACCGGGGCGGGACGGTCCCCGTCGATGAACCGACGATGCCATAGCTCGAGCATCAGGCAGGCCAGCAGCGGCTCGCCGCTACGGCCGCCCCCTCCGATCCCGTCGACCAGGCGCTCCAGCTCGGGTCGCGCGAAGATGCCGCGCGCACGGGTGCGCTCGTCGAGCAGGACCTCACGCACGGTGCCGTCTCGATGCGTTTGTAGCCAGCTGCCGACTGCGTTGCGGAAGAACCCCCGCTTGGTCTGGTCGATGATCGCGTCGTCGACGAGGCCGCGGGCGGCACGTCGCAGCAGCTCCTTGCGGCGCAGCCTGCGCACCCTGCGGTCATCAGGCAGCGCGCTACAGAACGCGACCACGTCGTGATCGGCAAACGGCACGCGCACCTCGAGCGAGGTGGCCATCGACATCTTGTCGAAGTACATGAACATAAGGTCGGGAAGTGCCAGGCGGCTGTCCAGGTAGAGGGTCTCGGCTAGGGCGCCCATTCCCTCAGGCGGCGCGAGCCGGGCGATCACGCCGGCGATCTCGGCCTCGACGTCGGGTACACGAAAGTCCGGGGTCAACAGCCGCATCCTGTCGCCGGGGAGCACCAGACGACTCATCGCCAGCAGCCGCTCGGAGGGCTCCGCCGCGCCGAGCGCGCGCAACCCGCGCCCCAGGCGTGAGGCCTCGGGCAGCGCAGCTCCAATCCCGTGCACCGCCGCGACCGTCGTTGGTGGGAGCCGGGCCAGTTGGCCGGCACCCCACGCGACGGCGTGCTTGGTGTAGCCGCCAAACAACTCGTCGGCGCCTTGGCCGGACAGCGCCACTGTGACGTGCTGGCGAGCGAGGCGGCTGAGCAGGAGAAAGCCGACGAACGACAGGTCGGCGATCGGCTCCTCGAGATGCATGAGGGCATCCTCGAGCAGCGCGGGGTGGTCGCTCGCGCTCGTCAGCAGCTCGTGATGCTCGGTCCCGAGGCGAGCGGCGACGCGCTTGGCGGTGGCCAGCTCGTTGGCTTCCCCGTCCTCGACGAACCCGATCGAGAATGTCTTCACCGGCCCGGAGCTGTGCTCGGTCATCAGCGCCGTGATCAGGCTCGAGTCGAGACCACCGCTGAGCATCACCCCGAGGGGGACGTCGGCGATCATCCTGGCGCGCACCGACGCTCGCAGCAGCTCCAGGAGCTGGCGCTGGTCGCCCTCCCAGCTCCCGTCGCGCTCGGGCGGGCTATCGAAGGGCGTCCAGTATTGGCGCTGTTCGACGATCTCACCCTCCTGCCAGACCAGCAAGCTCGCGGGGGCGAGCTTGCTGACGCCGCGGAACAGCGTGCGAGGCCCCGGCACGTAGCCGTAGGCTAGGAACAGCTCAGCGGCGATGTCGTCGAGCGCCGGCTCGATCAGCCCACCGGCGATCAGCGACTTGACCTCCGATGCGAACGCCAGTCCCGATCGGCAGCGCGCGTAGTACAGCGGCTTGACCCCCATGCGATCCCGTACCAGCACCAGCCGCCTGCGCGCTTCGTCCCACACGGCGACCGCGAACATGCCTCTGAGGTGGTGCGGGAAATCAAGCCCGTAGTCCTCGTAGAGATGGACGATCGTCTCGGTGTCACCTTGGCTGGCAAGGCGATGGCCGCGACGCTCGAGCGTGCGCCGCAGCTCCGGGAAGTTGTAGATCTCGCCGTTGAAGAC
>CAXMLR010000002.1:0-1753 GCA_964194275.1 uncultured Solirubrobacterales bacterium | reverse complement strand
GCCGGAGCCGGAGCCGGAGCGGGAGCCGGAGTCTGACGCCGTGCCGCTGCCGGATCGTCCGCCCGTGCTCGCGATACCACCAAGTGCCGATCGCTTGCGGGCACGAGCCCGAATTCGTCGCCGGGCAACGGCGGCTCCGGCTGGTGCGCGGCTCGGATCCGCGACCCGGCGTAGGCCAGAAATGCCGCGCCGGCCAGCGCGACGAACATACCCCACTCAATGCCTGAGATGCTCGCTCCGGGACCGCGGATCCGGGTGGTCTGCTTGTCGAAGATGCGCCAGATCACCAGCACGCAGGCCCAGCCCCCGGCCGCCATGACCACCCATCCGTCGCCGCCCGGAAGATGGAACGCGCGATCCTCTCCGCGTTGAAACAAGAGCGTCAGAACACTCGCGGCGACCAGCAACACAGCGGCCTCCACAAACGAGAAGGCGCCCCAGCCGGTGACTGACGCACTGGCCGCGGCGGCACCCTTCGTGCCCGGAACGATCACTGTCTCCTGGTACCACGGCAGGAACAGCGTCACGAACAACCCGAGCGAGGCGAACGCGGCGAGCCGGCGCTCGTGCGGCAACCCCCGCCAGACCCGGACCACGCGGCCGCCGAGGGTCCCGGCCCAACGGCCGACTCCGGCGGCGGAGCGATTGGCGCTCATACGCGAGCACCGTCCGCGGCGGCTAGGCGATCGACCAACACGTGAGCGTCATGATCGGATACTGGTCGGACCTGTCCCTGAAAGGCCAGGGTCCAGTGCTCACGCGGCCACTTGGCGACGTGCTCGAGGTCGTCTGCGAACCGCTCAGCCGGAATCCAGTCGGCGTCGTCCAGCACGACCTCGGCCGAAGTCGGAAATCGCCATGGGTAGGCGTCGACCTTGCCAGGCTTGCCGGGCCAGATCTTTCGGCGATCCTCATAGAGCTCGCCGTCGATCGTGATGCTTCCCGCGATCACCTTGGCTCGTGTCAGGTAGAGAACGATCCGGTCGCCTGGCTCTATCTCCAGCGCCCGGTTGCGGTTTCGCTCCTTCAAACCGATAACCGCAAAGCCGTGATCTCTCGTCGCCGCGTGGTTCTCCGGCGACCCGGTGAGGATCCAGGTTCGGGCCACGGCTCGATTGTAGGCGTCTTGGCGACGGCTCCGACCCGCCTACTCGATTGGTATGTCGTGGACCTCGGCCGGTGCGCCCCGGTGCTTCTCGGCGCGCTCGAGGTACCAGTCGATCAGCGCTCGCAGGGCGAGCAGGAGCTCGCGCAGCGCCTCCGTCACACGTCGCTGAAGGTCCGGCGGGATCAGCTCGCGCAGCGACTGGATCACTTGCGCCAGCACCTCGACGTCGCGCCGGGAGTCGGCGTCCTCGCGGGGCGCCTCCCATCCGGCCGGCGGTGGCCCGGCCGCTCGGCCGGCGCGGGTCGCCGCTTCGGCCACCCGCCCCGCCGAGGACATCGAGGCACGCGCGGCTTCCGCGATCAGTCGTTCCGCCACTCCCGACGCGCGGTCAAGGCGCGCCTCGAGGCGCCGCAGTGCATCGTCCTCGTGTTGGTCAGCTCCCGGAGTCTTGCGCTCCTCCATCGAACTTCACCTCCAGTGCACCATCTTCGAATGTCGCCCCCGCAGGCTTGAACGAGGCCAGAGCGCTGGGCAGGATGATCGTCCGCCGCTGGCCGTCCACCGCCACCACGAGCTCGAGCCCGATCTTCTTCAGGGAAATGTCACCTTTGCTGACAAGTGCTTACCGGGTTAGTTCCGTCTGGG
>CAXMLR010000001.1:0-7296 GCA_964194275.1 uncultured Solirubrobacterales bacterium | reverse complement strand
GACCCGCGCCATCGAGCCGTCGTCGTTCATGATCTCGCAGATCACGCTGGCCGGATTCAGGCCGGCCAGGCGCGCCAGGTCGACGCCCGCCTCAGTCTGGCCGACTCGTTCGAGCACGCCGCCGGTCTTGGCCTTCAGCGGGAACACGTGACCGGGTTGAACCAGCTCGCGTGGGCTCGCCGCCGGGTCGATCGCCACCTGGATCGTGCGCGCTCGATCGGCCGCGGAAATGCCGGTGCTCACCCCCGAGCGGGCCTCGACCGACACGGTGAATGCGGTCTCGAACGCCGACTCGTTCTTGGCCGCCATCAGGTCGAGACCGAGCTCGTCGCAGCGCTCCGGGGTGAGGGCCAGACAGATCAGCCCGCCTCCCTCTTTGCGCATGAAGTTGATCGCCTCGGGCGTTACGAACTGCGCGGCCATCGTCAGGTCGCCCTCGTTCTCGCGATTCTCGTCGTCGCAGACGACGACCATCTTGCCCTGGCGGATGTCCTCGATCGCGTCCTCGATCGTCGCGAAAGGTGTCTTGGTAGCGCTCACCGTCTCACCAGCTTTTCCACGTATTTGGCCAACACGTCGACCTCCAGGTTCACTTTGTCGCCGGTCTGCGCCTTGCCGAGATTGGTTCTGTGCAGCGTCTGCGGAATCAAGGAGACGGTAAATGATCGATCATCGATCGCGGCCACCGTCAATGAGACGCCGTCGACGGCGATCGATCCCTTCTCCACGACGTAACGCAGGACATCCTCCGAAGCCTCGATCTGCACGCGGCGGGCGAAGCCGTCGTCTTCCAGCGCAGCGATCGTGCCGGTGCCGTCGACGTGGCCCTGCATGATGTGGCCACCGAGCCGGTCCGCTGCGCGCAGCGGGAGCTCGAGATTCACCTCGGCGCCGGCATCGATGTCCTGCAGCGAGCTCCGCTGGAGCGTCTCGGTCATCACCTCGGCGGCGAACTCACCCGCGCTGACGGCGGTCGCGGTCAGGCAGACACCGTTGACGGCGACCGAGTCGCCTTCGTGTACGTCTTCGATCAGCGATGAGGCGATCTGAAGCCGCACGCCCTGCTCAGAACGCTCGCAGGCCAGCACTTCCCCAAGTCCGGCGACGAGCCCGGTGAACACCTACCACTCCTTGATCCGGGCGGAGATCAACAGGTCCTCGCCGTGGCGCTCGCAATCGAGCGTGAGCGCGCGCACGGCATCCGCGATCGTTTCGACTCCCTCACCTTCGAGGGGGTCCCGCGCGGTGCGTCCGCCCAGCACGAGCGGGGCCAGGAACAATCGGATCTCGTCGACCTCGTCGGCATCCAGAAACACGCCGGCGAGGTGCGGTCCGCCCTCCAGCATGATCGAGCTGACGCCGGCGGCGCCGAACTGGTCAAGCGCGGAGCGAACGCGAGCTGGCTCGTTCTCGCCCGGGGCGACGATCACGTCCACCCCATGGGTCTCGAGCGCGTCGGTGGCGGCCCGCGGGGCGGCCCGTGAGACGACGACGGTCAGCGGGATCCGGCGTGCGTCGGCGACCAAGTTTGCCTCCAGCGGCAGCCGCGCGAGGGAGTCGAACACGATCCGGCGTGGTTGGCGGCTCACGCCCTGCACCCGAGCGGTCAGCAACGGGTCGTCGGCCAGCGCGGTCCCGATTCCCACTGCCACGGCGTCGCACTCCGCGCGCCAGTGGTGCGCCAGTTCGCGGCTCGCCTGGCCGGAGATCCACTTCGAGTCGCCGGCCCGGGTGGCGACCTTTCCGTCCAGCGACATCGCCGACTTGAACAGCACCCACGGACGTCCGGTCCGGGCATGCTTGCGAAACGGCTGGTTCAGCAGCCTCGCCTGGGCGGCGATCTCCCCGTCCGCCACCACCACCTCGATCCCCTCGTCTCGGAGGATGCCGAGTCCCCGCCCGGCAGCATGCTCGGAGGGGTCCTCGGAGGCGACGACGACGCGTTCGATGCCGGCTGTGCGGATCGCGTCGGTACAAGGCGGTGTGAGCCCGTGGTGGCAGCACGGCTCGAGCGACACGTACAGCGTCGCCCCGCTGAGGTCTCGGTCGGCGTGGCGGATCGCTTCCACCTCGGCGTGCGGGGCGCCGACTTCACGGTGGTAGCCCTCGCCGACGGATTCGTCCTCGAACGCCACCACGGCCCCGACCAGCGGGTTGGGGCTGACCCGGCCGCGCCCCCCTTCGGCGATCTTCACCGCGCGAGCGAGCAGCCGGCGGTCGATGTCGGTCTTCAACGCCATGGTCTAATCAGAGCATAGGGCCCGCCGACCGGACCCTGAGCCGCGGAAGGCGCGGAAGCTCAGCCGTTTCCACATTTGCCGCCGGAGAGGCGGTAGACGCTCATTTCCGGCCCTGGGCGGTGGTACTGGCGGGGGAAATAGTCGATCGACCAATCGAAACTGAACGGGACCGGACGGGCGCCCGGCGAGAACGGGCTCACGTGATACGCGAGCCGGGCGCGGTTGGCGAGCTCGGCGTAGTAGGCCACGGCCGCCGGGGCCGCCTGCGGCTGGGCGAAGGCACGACCGGCCTGGAGCGAGCCGACCACCAGCCAGCAGAAGCCGTTGGCGACGTACTGGTCCAGCAGCGCCGGGCGCAGCGTCCGCTCGTACTGGTCCACGGCCACGTATCGCCTCTGCCCCGTGGGGAGCGGGCGTCCCTGGGTGTCGATGTCGGTGAGCCAGGTGGCGTAGCGGTACCAGCGGTCGCCGCTCGGTGTCCATGGCAGCGCCACGCCGACATCGGTGGCCCAGTTGTCGGCGACCACCGGTTCGATGACCACCTTTGCCCCGGCGGGGACGTGACCGACCATCCAGTCGCGCGCGAGGTTCCTGGTGTCGCGTCGCGACAGCACCGAGTCGTCATGGATCACGGCGACGAGGCTCTGGGTCAGGAGCAGCGCCGCGACCAGCGCTGCGGCCAGCGCAACCGGAACCCGCCGGGCTCGGATCAACCAGCGAGCGAGCTCGACTGCACCGTAGGCGCCGAGGATCGCCACCAGGGGAAAGACCGGCATCAGCCAGCGACCGAAGAAGCGCTGCTGGGCGCCCATGAAGATGACGAACGCGATCGGGGCGGGCAGCAGCACCAGAGCGATGGCGATCCGGCGCCGTGCGAGCAGCAGGACCGAGCCCCCCGCCGCGGCCAGGGTGGGGCCCCAGCCAAGGCCCCAGGTGAACGTCCACAGGTAGTAGCCGAAGCCACTGCCCGGGACGGTCCCCAACTTGACCGGATCTTGTCCGTCGGCCAGAGACGCCTGTGAGGAGATGCCGTACTGGAACGAGGGGAAGTCAAGCACGGCGTAGGGGTTGGCCACGAGGAAGGCAGCCAGTGCGATGACCAGCGCGAGGGCGAAGCGGCGTGCGGCGATCCAGACCCCGCCCCCGGCGCCGTCACAGACACAGGCCGCGACGAGGCACAGCAGCGTGATCCCGCCGGTGTATTTCGTGGCCGCGGCGAGGCCGATTCCTATCCCGGCCAAAACATAGTCGCGCCAGCGTCCGCGGCGCATCACCCCGGCGATGCCGTACAGCGACAGCGCCACGGGCGCGAGTGTAGGTACGTCGTTGAGCGCTAGGTGGCTGTAGAAGATCGGCAAGAACGAAAACCCGAAAATTGCCGCCGCCAACAGCGCGACGGTGCGGTTGAAGAACCGCGCAGCGGCCAGGTAGGTCAGGCCGACCGCCGCGGTGCCGAGCACCGCGGCCACGACCCGCGCCACCACGTACACCTCGGTCGGGTGCGTGGCGTAGGCCCGCGTGACGGCGTCAGAGCCACCGAACCACAGCTCGAACACGATGTGCAGGAGGTAGGAATACCCGGGTGGGTTGAGGAAGTAATGCGGGTTCAGGTCGTGTGAGAAGAACGCCACCGCCCGCGGAACGAAATGAGTCGCCTCGTCGACGTTGTAGCTGTACGGCAACCCCTGCTTGATTCCCCACAGCCGGAGCAGGAACGTGCTCACGAGCACGATCACCAGCGCCGGGCGGTGCAGATGGCGCACGCGGGCACGCTCCGCCGCGCTACCACGTCGCGTGGAACGCGACGGCGGGGCCGGGCGGCCCGTGAGAGGCTGCGGCGGGACCGGGCGCGTGATCGTGGCCGTCTCCATGTTCCCTACGAGTATCCCGCTACCGTGTGGTTGACCGCGCTTGCCGAGGAACGCTCCATCCTGCGGGGTGTTCGGTTTCCGATCGGGCGAGCGGACGCGATTCCATGAAGCTGATCATCCAGATTCCGTGTTTCAACGAGGAGGCGCAGCTTCCGTTGACGCTGAGTCACCTCCCGAGGCAGGTGCCGGGATTCGACGTCGTCGAGTGGCTGATCATCGACGACGGCTCGACGGACCGGACGATCGAAGTCGCACGCGCCAATGGCGTTGATCACGTCGTCCGGCTGACCAACCACAAGGGCCTCGCGGCCGGCTTCCAGGCCGGCCTCGACGCCGGCTTGAAGCTGGGTGCGGACGTGATCGTCAACACCGACGCGGACAACCAATATGAGGGCGCAGACGTACCCAAGCTCGTCGCGCCGATTCTCCGCGGTGAGGCGGACATGGTGGTCGGCGACCGGCAGATCGACACGATTGCACATTTCTCCGCCCGTAAGAAGCTGCTGCAGCGGCTGGGCTCATGGGTCGTCCGCCAGGCCTCGCAGACCGAGATCGCTGACACCACATCAGGATTCCGCGCCTACAACCGCGAGGCCGCGCTGCAGATGCAGGCCGTGTCGAAGTTCACCTACACCCTTGAGACGATCATCCAGGCGGGGAAGCTCCTGGTGGCCGTCGATCACGTTCCGATTCGCACGAACCCGAAGACCCGCGAGTCCCGGTTGTTCCCGTCGACGGCGTCCTACGTGCGCCGTAACGCGCTCTCGATCTTCCGGATCTACTCCCAGTACGAGCCGCTGAAGGTGTTCTGGGCCGGCGCAGCCGTGGTCGGCGTGGCCGCGCTGGTCGTGTTCCTGCGCTTCCTCGTGTACTTCATCGAGGGCCATGGCCGTGGCCATATCCAGTCGCTGATCCTGGGCGCCGTTTTGTTCAACGCGGCGATGCTGCTCGGCTCCCTAGGCGTGATCGGCGACCTGCTCGACGCCCAGCGGACGCTCTCGCAGCGAACCCTCGAGCGGGTGCGGCGAATCGAGCTTCAACTCGGGGTGGAACCCTCGCACTATGAACCCGGCGGCGCTCGCGAGCAGTCAGCCAGCGAGCCCCTCAACGTATGACCTCGGCCGGCGGGGTCGCGGCCGGGCATCAGGAGGTGCCAACCGGGAACACGTTCGACAAGTACGGGTCGAGCCACCCGGTGGTTCGCCGCCTCATGGCCCGTTTCGAGCGCACACTGGACGAGCTGTTCACCCGAGCGGGGCCGAGCTCGATTCTCGACGTCGGCTGCGGCGAGGGGGTGCTGACGGCTCAGTGGGCGGCGCGGATGGGCGAACAGCGGGTCGTCGGCCTGGACCTCGAAGATCCGAAGCTGCGGGCGGAATGGGAACAACGCCGGCGCCCCAATCTGGAGTTCGTCACCGTCGCCGAGCAGACGATCCCGTTCACCGCCGGGGAGTTCGACCTAGTGGCGGCGATCGAGGCGCTCGAGCACATTCCCGATCCTGAGCGGACCGTCGCCGAGATGGCACGGGTGGCCAAGCGACACCTCCTCGTCTCGGTCCCCCACGAGCCGTTGTGGCGGATGCTCAACCTCGCCCGAGGGGCGTACGTGGGCCAGCGCGGCAACACCCCGGGTCACGTCAACCACTGGTCAAAGCGCGGCTTCGTGTCGCTGCTGCAGCGCCACGGCGAGGTCGTCGAGGCGCGGTCGCCGTTTCCCTGGACGATGCTGCTCGTGCGAGTGGGCTGATGCGCGGAGTCGGAGGGCGGGCGGCCGCGGCGAGGGCAACCGTGGACGGAGCCGCCGCATCCTCCAACGGGGGACCGTCCGCTTCGGAAGACAGGTCGTACGCGTCCGGCGCCCGTGTGCTGTCGATCGGGATCGCCTCGACGGGCATCTTCACCTTCGCCTATCTGGCCACCGCCAGCCACGTGCTGGACCAGCGCGCCTACGGGCGCGTATCGCTGTGCTGGTCGCTGATGTTCGTGATCCTGTCGGTCATCTACCGGCCGGTCGAGCAGCTGCTCTCCCGCACGATCGCCGACCGCCGGGCACGGGGCCTCGAAGGTCATCCGCTGCGAGTTCCGGCGACGATCCAGTTCGGCTTCGCCGCCCTGTTCCTGGCCGCGGCGCTGATCCTGCGCCACCGGATCGAGCGCGGCCTGTTCGACGGATCGAGCTCGCTCTATTGGATTCTCGTGATCGGAGTCCTGGCCTACGGCGCCAGCTATTTCGCCCGCGGTTGGCTAGCCGGCCACGAGCGCTTCGCGCTGTACGGCGGTCTCGTGTTTTTGGAGGCGACCTCGCGGTTTCTGTTCGCCCTGGCAGTCGCGGTCGGTCTCGACTCCGGCCAGGGCGCCGTCGGCCTCGGGATGGCCGTGGCTCCGTTTATCTCCCTGTCGGTGATCCCGTTTGCCTTCGCACGGGTCAAGCACGGCGGCCCCGCCGGCCTACCGGCCGCCGACGCTGCCCGCGAGGGACCGGCCCACGCCGCCGTCGAGGAGGCCTCCTTGGACCTCTCGCTCAAGCATGGCAGCGGCTTTGCCGTCGCGGTGGTGGGGATCATGCTCGCCGAGCAGACGCTGATGAACGCCGCCGTTTTGATCGTCAACCAGACCTCGGGCCGAGCCCTGGCGGGCTTCGTGTTCAACGTGCTGCTGATCGTCCGGGCACCGCTGCAGCTGTTCCAGGCTATCCAGACGTCGATCCTCCCGCACCTGGCCGGCCTCGAGGCGAGAGAGAGCGCGGACGAGTTCACCCGCGCGATCCGGCTCACCGTGCGGGTCATCGCCGCGTTCGCCGGCGCGGTGGCGATCGGCCTGCTGGCGGTCGGGCCGTTCGTAATGACCGCGCTCCTCGGCAACAAGGGCTTTCACTACGGCCGCTTCGGCCTGGCGGTGGTGGCGCTCGGGATGGGCCTGCACCTCGTCGCCGGCACGCTCAACCAGGCCGCCCTGGCCCGCGGCCGCGCCGGCCTGGCCGCAGTCGGCTGGATGGTCGCGGCGATTCTGTTCGTGATCTTCGTCGCGACGCCGACTATCAGCTCGGAGGTGACGCGCGTCGAGGTCGGCTACTTCGCCGCCGCTCTGGTCCTCTGCGGGCTGCTGTGGGCGGTCTACCGGCGGGGACCGGCGCGGGGGACCGGCGCTCCGCCCGGGCCCCTCACCCGTCTCTTATACACATCTCC